>NZ_JZIR02000012.1:0-90716 GCF_000961955.2 Hymenobacter sp. AT01-02 | reverse complement strand
ATACAAAAGCCAGCCGTCGTCAAACGGCTGGCCTTTTGTATGGGTGTTACTCGAGTGGCTTGCGCCGGTGTAAGAACCGTTGTTTCGAGTAGAATATTAGTAGCCCAAGTCCTAACACGAAGGCCATATCTATTCCAAAACGGCTGAGACCTTCTAGTGCCAGGTGAGAACGACCAACTGCCAGCCCGCAGCCTATTAAAGCTGCCGCAGGCATCAGAATGAGGGCAATCAGTGCACCTGCAATTACACTACGTCGGTAAGCAGCAATAATGATAATACCTGCTGCCGCACCGCAAGCGGAAACCAATAAAGTTTTGAGTGAGGGCTGAGCCATGCTTTTAACTTCGGGATTGGTAGCCAATTCCGCTGCTGAACTTTCGCCCGCGGCTGTGAGGCACAGCATGGTGAGGCCCGCCATTAAAATAAAGAGAGCATAGCCCAGCAGGGTAGACCGCAGGCCACGGCCTACTACATGCCAGCGTTTCAATACGGTACCCATTGGTATTGCCGCAATTGGCTCGAAACCTGGCGAAATAATGCTGGATGCAATAAAAGCTACGGCCTGCGGTACTGGCTCAGATACTAAACCTACGGCTGATAAAATTCCACCAAGGCCCATGAGTGCCATGTAATTCGGGGTAGGCTTTCCTTGATGGCGTAAGCCAGCTTCTATTTCTTCCCAAATTGCCTCATCCTTATCTCCCAAAATCTTCTCGCCTTCAGCAGGCGCAATAATGCTGCTTAACTCGGCTGAAGCTACCGATAGGTCGTTGGGATGAGCGACAACTTCGCCCGCAATACGTAGCACATCGTCGGCACCCTTATTTAATACTTGCACGGAAATGATGTCGCCGACTGGTTTGCGCGAGGCCCCAATCTGCACGCTTAGGCTAATTACCTCATCGAGCCCAACAAGCTGCTGGCAAAGGTTTTCGGTGATGTTGGAAGGGACAGTTAGCTCAAGGCTGCGGTGCATACAGTAGCAGTAGTTGAAGTATAGAGTACGTGGTTTTCAACTAGCCAGCTATAGAGCTACACAATTAAATGCCTTTGCAGCAGATAGTGCCGCCCTTAACATCACTGTAACGAGGCGGTATTCTTTGACCCAAGGCATTTTTAGTGGGTCGCTTAGTGAATATTGACCGCGTTGCTCAGTTCCTTCACTAGGGAAGATGCGAAGTGGCGTATCGTATTTCGGCTATGGTTCGTATGGTATTGCCGAACTACACATGCCCGCTCTACGCTATGGCCGACATCAACATTCAGCGCAAGAAATCATCCCCTAGTCCTTGGCTGCTTATTTTGCTAGTGGTAGCAGGCTTGGGCATAGCTGCCTACTTCCTATTTCGAGCCGAGTCGGAGCCGCCGCAAGACGTTCCGTCTCCTGTTGGTTCGGGTATTCAGCCCCCACCCGATAGCACTACGGGTGCCGAAACAGGTCCTCGACCTACTGCAGATGCCGTGGGCGATATGGCAGCGGAAACGGCACCAGTGACTCCCGATGTACTAGCAGGCTTTGCCCAAGGCGATGCTTCCCAACCCCAGTACGGACGAGAAGGATTACGCTTGCTAACGTCCGCTTTGCTACCCCTGGCTGACCGCGACAACCTACGCGATGCTACCATAGCCGAAAAGCGCAACGACTTGACCAGTGCAACCAGCCGCCTGCAAGAAGACGGAAGCAGCTTGCGTCCGGGATACGTGGCCGCGGCGGCCTTCTTACAGGCCGTGCAGCAGAAGGCATATCCAAATCTGGAAGCCGAAGTTGGTGAACTGATGACGCAGGCCGGAGCATTGAGTGGCCGCGTTGCTACTCCTCAAGACCAAACACAAGTGCAGCAATTTCTTACGCGCGCTGCTGCCGTACTACGCACTATCAACGAGACTGCTCGGTAGTTCGAGTGATTACTCTTAGCCAACTCACGCATGGAACCTACTACTGATCCTATTCCCTCCGGTGAGGGCATGCATTTGCGCCGCCTGCGCGACTTACCTAGTTTTGAAGTAGCCGATGGCAATCCGGATGTGCGCGGCTGGACCGTACGCGGTGGCGACGGCAAGCCTTTCGGGGAGGTATACGAACTGATAGTGGAGGCCGACGCCCTCAAGGTGCGTTACCTCGACGTGGAACTTTCGGCCGATCTGCATATTAACGAGCGAGACCGACACATTTTGCTGCCAATTGGGGCAGCAGCCATTGATGAAGATGCTGATAATGTATTTGTGCCTTCGCTTACCGCTGAGACAGTATTGGAGTACCCACCCTACAACGAAATTCAAATCACCCGCGAATATGAGCAAGCTATGTTATTAGCTCTTCGTCTTCCACTATCTGAGGCCCAGCCCCGCAGCTTTTACGAGCAGCCTGGGTACGATGACCAGCAATTTTATCAGCGCCGTCGCATAGGATAGCAGTGCTGGTTACAACTTTAAGGGCTGCTCCCGCGCTACCACCAAGTTATTGGTAGTAGCGCGGGAGCAGCCCTTCTGTATGCTGGTTGTACTTGGTAAGTTAATTTCGGCGGATCATGTTAGCCACTGCTTCCACCCATTGCGGGTGCGAATTGAGGGATGGCACTAGCTGCCAATGGCTGCCGCCTGCTTCCTCAAACATCTCTTTAAACTCGGTGCCTACTTCTATGGTAGTCTCCAAGCAGTCGGCTACAAAGGCGGGGGAGAAGGCCAACACATTCTTAATGCCTTTGCCCGGCATTTCTTTTAGCACCTCGTCCGTGTAGGGCTGCAACCACGGGTCACGCAGGCGGCTTTGTAAGCGGCTTTGGAAGGAAGTGGTGTATTGCTCAGGAGTAAGCCCCAATGCCTTACCTAGCTGGCGTGAAGTCTCGAAACACTGCGCCCGATAGCAATACCGGTTGTTCTTGTTATAGCTGTTGCAGCAGTTACCCAGCTTGCAGTACCCGTTGTGGCTACCTTTCAACACATGGCGCTCAGGAATGCCATGGTAGCTAAACACGACGTGGTCGTAATCGTGCTTAGCCATTTCCTCCCGGCCTAGCGTGGCGAAAGTGCCGATAAAGCCGGGGTCTTCCACGAACGTGCTGATAAACGAAATACTGGGCACTACCCACCATTTGCTTACAATGTCCATCACCTTTTCCTGTACCGAGCCAGTACTGGCCGCCGCGTACTGCGGAAACAGTGGTAGCACAATAATGCGGTCTACGGCAGCATCGCGCAACTCTTGCAGGGCACTCTCTATACTGGGCTTCTGGTAGCGCATGCCAAAAGCTACTAGGTAGTCTTTGCCTAGCTTTTCTTGCACTAGCTTCTGCAAATCGAGACCGTGATAGAGCAGGGGCGAGCCGCGCTCAGTATCCCAGAGTTGCTGGTATATTTTGGCCGACTTGGGTGCCCGTAGGGGCACCACTAAGCCTGAAACAACGGGTAACGTACCGCGGCCGGCATGTCAATCACGCGGGCATCAGTTAAAAATTCGTTTAGGTAGCGACGCACGTCGCTGGTCTGGGGCGAATCGGGAGTGCCGAGGTTAACGAGCAAAACGCCAATACGGCCGTTTGTGGGAGCAGGAGAGGGCATAGAATACAAAGGTGCCGGCTGGTGCCCGGCAAAAGTCATACGAACAGTTGATGACAAACAGCCACCGGTAAGCAACTACAAAGGTCGCACAACGAACGGCTAACTGAAACCTGACGTTCATCAACTTTCAGTGAGCCTATAGACAATCATCTGGCAGCCGATGTTTGTATAACAAGCGGTGAGCCCACCGAAAAACTGTACCTTTGCAGGCCAATTTTCAGATTCTGAAGTGAATACCGAACCTAAACCGCACCGCGCTGGCTTTGTGAGCATTATCGGCAAGCCCAATGTGGGTAAGTCAACGCTTATGAACGCCCTCATGGGCGAGCGGCTCAGCATCGTTACCAGCAAGGCCCAAACTACGCGTCACCGTATCTTGGGTATTCTCAATGGGGATGATTTTCAGCTCGTTTACTCCGATACGCCGGGTATCATTCAGCCCAAATATGAATTGCACAACGCCATGATGTCGTTTGTGTACTCGTCTTTGGAAGATGCGGACGTCGTTTTGTTCGTTACTGACATCTACGAGAAGCACGACGAAGAGCCAGTTGTGGAACGCTTGCGCAAGATGACGAACACGCCCATCATCTTGTTAGTCAATAAAATTGATCAAGCTGAGCAAGCTGAAGTAGAAGCCAAGCTGGCCTATTGGAAAGAGCACTTGCCCAATGCCGCTGAGGTACTACCCATTTCGGCCCTCGAAAAGTTTGGTACCGACCAAGTGCTGCAACTGGTGCTAGACCGCCTACCAGAGCACCCTGCGTACTACCCCAAGGATGAGCTAACCGACAAGCCGGAGCGTTTCTTCGCTGCCGAAATGATTCGGGAAAAAATTTTCAAGCTCTACAAAAAAGAGGTGCCCTATAGCTGTGAGGTAGGTATTGAGGAATTTAAGGAGGAAGAAACCATCATTCGGATGCGTGCTACGATTTATGTAGAGCGTGCCAGCCAGAAGGGCATTATCATTGGCCAGAAGGGAGAAGCCCTGAAGAAAGTTGGTACCTGGGCCCGCGAGGAAATGGAGAGGTTTTTCCTGAAAAAAGTGTTCTTAGAAATCCACGTCAAAGTCAACGAGAACTGGCGTACCGACCCTAAGGCGTTGAACCGCTTCGGGTATCAGCAATAACCGTGAGCCATTGAACACTACCCAGTAGGGCAAAACGGCTACTAATACATTCCGACCGTCTTATCACTTAACTACTCTGGGCACTGCCGAAACTGGTCGGGCCGGCGGCTGGAGTCAGACACATGAAAAACACAATTGCCATTGTGGGCCGCCCAAATGTGGGCAAGTCCACGCTCTTTAACCGTCTGGTTGGCCAGCGCAAAGCCATCATGGACAACGAATCGGGCGTAACCCGTGACCGGCACTACGGCTATGGCGAGTGGACCGGGAAGTACTACACCGTCATCGACACGGGTGGGTACGTGCACAACTCCGACGATATTTTCGAAGGGGAAATCAATAAGCAGGTAAAGCTGGCTATTGATGAAGCCGATGTGGTACTGTTCATGGTAGATGTGGATGCAGGATTGCATTCCCTTGATGAGGAGTTTGCGAATGTGCTGCGCCGCTACCAGGGCAAGAAGCCCATCTACCTTGTGGCTAATAAGGCCGACACCAACGCCCGTGCTCATGCTTCGGGGGAGTTCTACGCACTTGGTATTGGCGACGGCGAAATCTATCCTATCAGCTCGCAGAGCGGCTCAGGTACCGGCGACTTGCTGGATGCCGTTATCAGCCATTTTGAAGAAGAAGGGGTAGAAGAGCCGGATGCTGGCATTCCCAAAATTGCCATGGTAGGACGCCCAAATGTGGGTAAGTCATCCTTTGTGAACTTGCTACTAGGTACCGACCGTAGCATTGTGACCGATATTGCCGGCACTACCCGCGACTCTATTCAGGCGCGCTACAACGCGTTTGGTAAAGAGTTTATTTTGGTAGACACGGCTGGTCTGCGTCGTAAGACCAAAGTGCACGAAGACGTAGAGTTTTACTCTGTTCTCCGCTCCATTCGCGCTTTGGAAGAGTCCGACGTGTGCATTGTGATGCTTGATGCTACCCGGGGTATTGAGGCCCAAGACCTAAACATCATTGGTCTGGCTGATAAGAACCGCAAGGGCATTGTCATCTTGGTAAACAAGTGGGACCTGATTGAAAACAAGGAAACCAATACGGCCAAGGAGTTTGAGGAGAAGATTCGTGAGAAGATTGCTCCCATCAGCTACCCACCCATCATTTTTACATCCGTTCTCACTAAGCAGCGTGTGCACAAGGCCATTGAAACGGCAGTGCAAGTGTATGAGAACAAGCGGAAGAAAATTCCGACTTCGGAGCTGAATGAAGTGATGCTCAAGGAAATTGAAAAGTATCCTCCGCCCATTACCAAGGGCAAGATGGTGCGCATCAAGTACGTTACTCAGCTGCCCACGCACAATCCAGTGTTTGCTTTCTTCTGCAACCTGCCTCAGTACGTGAAAGAAAGCTACACGCGCTACTTAGAGAACCGCCTGCGGGAAAACTTCGACTTTGAGGGGGTTCCCATTGGAATCGTGTTCCGTAAGAAGTAATACCAATTCTATCTAAAAAAAGCCTGTCTTGCAGTAGTGCAGGGCAGGCTTTTTTTGGTGCAGGGAGGGTTGGTAAAAAATAAATTAAATTTTTTTTTACAGTTGGGGTTACCTTCTCAATGGTGGAGTATAAAGCCCTGAATCTTGCGATTCGTCACTGGAGGAATTGCAGATTTTACCAACAAAGACTTTACAAACTCTCTCATCAACCCCCGATCATGAAAAAGGTATTGTTCCTCGCTCTGGCTGCTGCTTCGTTCTCATTTGCTTCTTGCGACAGCAAGACGGAAGATGCTCAAGAGCAAGCTGCTGACAACGTAGAAAATGCTGGCGAGGCTAAAGCTGACGCTATGGAGAATGCTGGCAACGAAGCTGGTGCTGACTCTGTAGAAAACGCTACGGACGCTCAGGCTGACAAAATTGAAAACGCTGCTGACTCAACCGACGCTCAGTAAATAGATGCGCCGTCCGGCGCTTAAAAAAGGGCCGCTCCTCAACGAGGAGCGGCCCTTTTTCTTTTGTTATGGTTTCGTATTAGCCTAAGCGGCGTTGTAGTAACCCGTCTACTACCTCAAATAATTTGCGTGGCGGATAGGTTCGCCAGGGTAGCTCATCGAGTTGCCCACCGAAGTTGACGTAGGAGTCAATGTTGTACTGACGCATTTCGCGAATGACGTGCTCCTGGAAATTTATGCCCGCAATCCAGCCTTCTTCTACGTCCTCAAACCATTCTTCATAGTAGGAGTCATCGGAGCCGTGAAAGTTGAATACGTTTTCGCCAATGAGAATGAACTTGCGGACACCCTCATGGGTCATCAAATCAATGATGTTCCGTTTGAGCTGCATGATATCATTTTCAATAGCATCATTCCACTCCCCAATGAACTCGATAATACCGATGCCTAACTCGTAATCAACAAAGAGAATCTTGAGGTAAAGGGTTTCTGAGTCTAGGCTGTCCCACTGCGGGTGGATGTAGTAGCCGTAGATGGTGTTCACGTAAGTATCAAGGCTGTTTTCGGCCTCAAAGAGGGGAGAGCGAGGGTCTTCAGAAGCTGAATACTGATCCAGCCAGGCGTAGTGAGGTTCGATGGTGTGCACGGCGCGGGTAAGGGCAGAAGTGACCGAAAAAGTGAGCCTGCCCACGTGTAGCAGAGGCGGCAGGTGGTTTAACGGGTTTAGCCTCGAAACCGTTCGAGCAAGTTCGGAATGCTAAATAGTAGCTTAGGAGGACTGATACGCATCCAACGCCGCTCGCACCGAGCCATGTTGGCGGAGCAAGTCGGCAGCTTCTGGTTGAGAAATGCCTAGCTCATCCACAAGCATTCGTTCACCGCGGTCTACCAGCTTATGATTAGAAAGCTGCATATCAACCATTTTATTGCCCTTTACTCTACCCAAGCGAATGAAGGTAGCAGTAGTAAGCATATTCAGCACGAGTTTTTGCGCTGTTCCCGCTTTCAACCGAGTGCTCCCCGTCACAAACTCCGGTCCTGTTACTACTTCTACCGGAAACTCTGCTGCCGCCGCCACAGCCGAACCAGCATTGCACACAATGCAGCCCGTAGCCAAGCCATGCTGCCGAGCCTGCGCTAAGCCACCAATGACGTAAGGTGTGCGCCCTGAGGCCGCAATACCGACCACTATATCCCTGTCTGTGATAGCATGGGCCTGTAAATCGCGCCAGGCCTGCTCGGCATCATCCTCCGCATTCTCAACCGCCTTGCGAATTGCCGTATCTCCACCTGCAATCAGACCTATGACTATCCCGTGGGGCACCCCGAAGGTAGGAGGGCATTCGGAGGCGTCTAGGATACCGAGCCGCCCGCTAGTGCCTGCCCCAATGTAAAAGAGTCGTCCGCCCGCTCCTACTCTGGCTACCGTAGCTTCTACTAAGGCTTCAAGCTGCGGGAGGGCTTTCGCAACAGCCTGAGGCACTGTTTGGTCCACGCTATTCATGCCAGCAAGCAGATCATGCGTGGAGAGGGTCTCCAGGTTATTGAATTGCGAAGAACTTTCAGTGGTGCTCATTGAAGACTTGGGGAAGGAGAGTAGGGAGGATGCGGTACGTAGTAGAGGAGTAGCCGATGAACAGGCCGCGTTATTTAGGTAGCCAACCGTCCAATGACGGGAAATTTATCAAAAACGTGTTCTGTATGGGGCGCATCCTGCTGCAACTCCTGTGTGAGGTCTTGCCCGGCCCAGTGCTCATAGTGGTTGCCCCGCTTCCATAAGCGGGAGCGGCTCACATCGTATACCAGCCCTTGGTAGCCCACCCATACCTCGTCCCTATCTTGGCCATTGCGCAGGGCTAGTTGGGCTTTTGTATAGGTTGGAAGTTCCATAGTACGATAAGAAGTTGTTTGCTCGCCAGGGGCATTGTAGGCGAGTATCCACTGAAGAAGGCTTGCCCTGCCACTGCCTGCCTTTACCCCAGAAGGGCTTGGGTTAAGATCCAGCGGTTCGGCAGGTCGCCTTGGGCCGCGCGCAGGTAGTCTTGATAGCTACAGGGTACAATACGCTTGATGTGACTGTCGGCTAAGCTTTCTACCTCTAGCCACCATTTTTCGGTGCGCTTGCTTTTGTAGAATACCAACTTGGCTGGTGTACCGGGTAAGCCTACTGCGTAGCGTAGGAAACGGCGACTTTGAAAGTCGTCTTCGTGGCGACGGTGGTAGTAACCTTCCACAAAGTACCAAAGCATAGTTGCCAACGTCATGGCAGCTAAACCATGGTGGTCGTGGTCGGGACGGTAGCCGTAGAGGCCAAAAGAGCTAAGCTGGTCGTTGTGGCCCGCGTACCAAGCTAGCTTGGCGGCTTCTTCATTGGTAAGGCCGAACGGGTTGGCCGGGTAGTAGGCCGGGGCGTCGTTCCAGCGTAGGGCCGCCACATCGAAGCTGACGAAGTCGGCCTGCCGTAGTAAGGGCTCCGCTTGGCGCGTGTCGTCCCGTATCTGGCCCAAACGCAACGTCTCGAAGTGAAGTTTTTCTAGTGCCGCTAGCACGTCGGGAGCCACTAGGTACTGCTGGTGAGCCAGCTGAGCAAAGTTGAAGAGGAAGCTGGGCTCGTGCATGAGCATGCGGCGCAGATGGCTTTCTTCCGGGCAAGAGCCAACCTGCTCGGCCATATCCACGCGCGCATCAATAGTTGCGAAGCTAACGGCGCGGTCTAGGGTTTCGTACGCTAGAAACTGCCCGTAATCTAAATCGTGCGAGCCACCAAGCAGAATAGGCACGGTGTTATGCTCTAGTAAGGCGGCAATAATTTCGCGTAGGCGCTGGTAAGTATCTTCCAAGGCTAAGCCTGGGCGTAGATTGCCTAAGTCAACAAGCCGAATAGGGCCAGTACCCTTTTGCAGCTGATAAAAGTGACGGCGCACTAGGTCGGCGCCGTGCGCAGCTGGGGCACCAGCAGCACTGCCACGCCACTCATTCAGCCCAATTAAGGCCAAATCGGCAGAGCGCCAATCTGGAAACGTGTCCAGAAACGGCGTGGCGTATGCCGCTAAGGTAGTGGGAGAAGCGGAAGAAGAAATCAGCTCTTCGTGGAGCGGATCGAAAAAAATGGCCAGATTCATCGGGCGCGGCAGATGCGGACTCCGACAAAGCTACGTAAAAGCCAGGCACGGCCCTACCTGCTTTCAGCTGAGCATAGGAGCTTTCCCGTAAAAAAAGTAGTTATTTAAGCAGCGTTTTCTGTTGCGCTTTCTTGTGTGGCCTAACGGACTATTGCTCTGCCTCTCTTTTACTACTCCCACCCCTAGTGTCTTTCACTCGCATGGACATTCGCCGTACGTTTGATATTCTGCCTCAACTTCAGCAGAAATACAACAAGCCTGATTGCTTCGCCGCAAAAATCAATGGCCAATACACGCCTATTAGCACAGATGCGGCGGTTGAAAAAGTCAACCAAGTAAGCCTGGGCTTGCGCAGTTTGGGCGTTGGTAAGGACGATAAGGTCGCCATTATCTCCATGAACCGTCCTGAGTGGATGTTCGCTGATTTTGGCATTGCCCAACTAGGGGCCACCAGCGTACCCATGTATCCCAGCATCACGGTAGAGGATTACAAGTACATCTTTTCGGATGCCGACGTGAAGGCCGTGTTTGTGTCCGACAAGAAATTGCTGGACAAAGTGCGTGAGGCCACGCAGGGGCTGAATATTCCGCCGCAGAACGTTTTCACCTTTGATAAGGTAGAAGGCGCCCGCCACTTTTCGGAGCTGCTAGACTTGGGCAAGCAAGGTAACCCCGCCGATTTAGAGCCTTTGAAGGCTGCCGTGCAGCCCGATGACCTGCTGACACTTATCTATACTTCGGGCACTACAGGCCAGCCCAAAGGCGTGATGCTGACGCACAACAATATCCTCAGCAACTGCCGCAATGCCCAACGTTTCGTACCCGTCACGAAAGATGATAAGGCCCTAAGCTTCTTGCCGCTCTGCCACATCTTTGAGCGCATGGTAACCCATATATACCTCATCAACGGCGTAAGCATCTACTATGCCGAGAGCATGGAAACCATTGCCGACAACCTACGCGAAGTGAAGCCTGAAATCTTCACTACCGTGCCGCGCCTGCTGGAGAAGGTATACGATAAGATTGTAGCCAAAGGTCATAGCCTGGAAGGCACCAAGAAGCAGCTTTTCTTCTGGGCACTTAACCTGGGGCTCAAGTACGATAATCAGCAGAACCACGGATTCTTCTATAACACCCAATTGGCACTAGCCAATAAGCTCATCTTCAACAAGTGGCGCGAAGCACTTGGCAGCAATCTGCGGTGTATTGTGAGCGGGGGCGGAGCCTTGCAGCCCCGCTTGGCCCGTGTGTTCTGGGCGGCGGGCATTCCAGTAATGGAAGGTTATGGCCTCACCGAAACTTCGCCGGTTATTGCCGTGGGTGGCTATGAGCCCGACAACAATATGATTGGTACCGTGGGCCCATCATCGATAATACGGAGGTGAAGATTGCAGCCGATGGCGAAATCTTGACTAAGTCAGAATCGGTAATGAAAGGCTATTACAACAAGCCCGAGCTGACGGCCAAAGAATTTGACGAAGAAGGCTGGTTCCACACTGGCGACATCGGCGAAATTGTAGAAGGCCGGTTTCTCAAAATTACTGACCGTAAGAAGGAGATGTTCAAGACCTCCGGGGGTAAGTATATTGCCCCGCAGGTTATTGAAAGCAAGCTCAAGGAGTCGCCGCTGGTAGAGCAGTGTATGGTAGTAGGCGACGGGCAGAAATTCCCTTCCGCGCTGGTTATTCCGTCCTTTGATGATTTGAAAGGCTGGTGCAAGCGCAACGGGGTTGATTGCAATGGCTCCAACGAGGAACTCGTCAAGAATGAGAAGATAGTGAAGATGTACGAGGACCTAGTGCACAAGTACAACAGCGGCTTTGCGCAGTGGGAGCAGGTGAAAAAGGTAGTACTGCTACCTCATCTCTGGACCGTGGAAACCGGGGAGATGACTCCAACCATGAAAGTCAAGCGTAAAATCATCACCGCCAACAACAAGGACATTATCGAGAGGCTTTACCAGCACGCTGAGAAGCATTAGTAATCGACTTATAAAAGGCCCAGCTACCAACCAGTAGCTGGGCCTTTTTGCGCATGATGGAAATGGCATGTTGTTGGTAGCCACAAAACAGACCCAGGTTGAGCGTCTTTATTTTACTCTCATGAACAAGTCTTACGTTTCGGCGGGCTTTGTGCTAGGCAGTAGCCTATGCATGATAACCAGTTGCAACAAATCCAACGGGGTTGATCCAACACCTGCCGCTATTGGCGCTATTGTATCGGGTGTGGTATTGGCGCAGGATGAAGTGCTACAGCCAATGAGCAAAGGAGGCTCAACAGTAATGATAGAAGGCACGGATAAGAAAGCCTTAACTGACGCCCAAGGCAGCTTCGAATTGCGAGATCTTAAGCTAGGAAAGTATGTTCTTAACGTAAGCCGTGCTGGTATGGGCACTCTTCGATACGAGCTAGAAATCAAAAGTCCAGCCCCTGTTGATATTTCTTCAATCATGCTGGACCAAGAAAGTAGCACACAAGTGCTCAGCATGACCCCCGTGGGGAAGTACATGCATTCATTGGCAGATGAGGTGGCCGCGTTTGAATGTCAAATAGCCTATAACCCCCAGCTCTATCCGGCACCCAAGCTGTACTCGATGATGCTGTTCTTGGGCAATATGAGTGAGGTAAGTAATACAAGCTATGTGTCGGCTACTCAACTCAGTCAATCGGAAAGCACGCCGGCGCCTGCCATTAGGGGTATTGCTAAAATGCGAATTGCATTTCACACGTCCTCACTGAATAGTTTGGGGTTTGCAAGGGGTGACAAGGTATACGTAATAGCTTACGGAGCACCACGAGATGTTGCAAGTGGCGGCATTGGGTGTGAAGCCTACTACTTTGAGCCTTATTCCTTCAATCCGGCCACCGGCCAAGTGCGGCGGGTAGTGGCCAACTTGAACGCTAAGCCGGTGAGAACCAGCTTCACTATGCCCTAGGCTAAGCTAAAGCTGATGAAAGGTTAGCCTGCCCTATCTACAGCAAAGATGCCTGGGCAGGCTAAACTTTTTTTGCGCAAATTAGTATGCAAGCATAACATATTTCTGTATGTTTACCGGACTTGTTCTTGCCCACCATGACACCTGAAGAAACCGTCGATTATAATATCAAAGTTGCCTGGCACGCCATTTCGCGCATGTACAATACGCAGGCGGCCAAGCACGACATCACCACTAGCATTGGCTTTGTGCTGCTGAACATCGACCAGGAGAACGGTACACCTGCCACCAAGATAGCACCTTTATTGGGTCTAGAAACCCGTTCTCTGACACGCATTCTGCGCAGCATGGAGGAGAAAGGGTTGATCTACAAACAGGCTGATACCCAAGACAAACGCTCGGTGCGAATTTTCCTTACCGAGGAAGGCCTGCGCGGTAAGGAAATATCTCGTCAGACAGTTCGTCATTTCAACTCCAAGGTGCGAGAGAAGATACCGCAGAGCGAGCTAAATGTGTTCTTCAAAGTCGTCGCTCAAATTACGGGCATGATTGAGGGCAAAACGCTCTACGACGACTTCAAACCTAAACCCCTGCGCTCCGAGTCGCCGGCCTAGGCCAGCAGCTCGGAGTATTTGCTTTTGATGCTCAACCCGATTAGCGCTAAACCGTCCCTATAAACTCGGCATGACGAGTAGTTTGGTGCTACTATCTTCTACTGATTCTTTCATTTCTCACCCACTCATTCCTCCCCACGAATGAATCGTATCATCAAAAAAGTAGCTGTATTAGGCTCCGGTGTGATGGGCTCGCGCATTGCGTGCCACTTCGCCAACATCGGGGTGCAAGTACTGTTGCTAGACATCGCGCCGAAAGAACTACTCCCTGCAGAAGAAGCCAAAGGCCTAAAGCTGGACAACCCCGCGGTGAAAAACCGCATTGTAAACAGTTCTTTGCAGGCAGCTGTGGCGGCTAACCCCTCGCCGCTCTACCGTAAGTCGGAAGCCAGCCGCATCAAGACCGGCAACTTCGACGATAACCTCAAGGACATTGCTACCTGCGACTGGACGATTGAGGTAGTGGTAGAGCGCCTTGATATCAAAAAGAGCCTGTTTGAGCGTGTGGAGCAATACCGCAAGCCCGGCACGCTGATTACCTCGAACACCAGTGGCATCCCGATTCACATGATGACGGAGGGCCGCTCCGACGATTTTAAGAAGTACTTCTGCGGCACTCACTTCTTCAACCCGCCGCGCTATCTGAAGCTCCTCGAAATCATCCCAACTCCCGACACGGACCAGGCGGTAGTTGATTTCCTGATGCACTACGGCGACCTGTACCTGGGCAAAACCACCGTACTGGCCAAAGACACCCCGGCTTTCATTGCCAACCGCGTAGGCGTTTTCGCCATCATGGATGTGGTACAGGTGATGAGCCAGCTAGGCCTGTCGGTAGAAGAAGTAGACAAGCTCACCGGTCCGGTTATTGGTCACGCCAAGTCGGCTACGTTCCGCACTTCCGACGTGGTAGGCTTGGATACGATGATCAACGTAGCCAATGGTCTAGCCCAAAACCTGCCCAACGACGAAGCCAAAGCCGTATTCCAACTGCCAGACTTCATCAAGAAGATGGCCGAGAACAAGTGGCTGGGCGACAAAACCGGCCAGGGCTTCTACAAAAAGGTGAAAGGCGAAGGCGGCAAGTCGGAAATTCAGGCTCTCGACCTGAATACGCTGGAGTACAAGCCGAGCGCCAAGGTGAAGTTTGCGACCCTGGAAACCACCAAGCCCATTGAGAAGCTGGCCGACCGCTTCAAGGTGCTAGTGGCCGGTAAAGACAAAGCCGCTGACTTCTACCGCAAGACATTCGCAGGCCTGTTTGCTTACGTGAGCAACCGGATTCCAGAAATCACAGACTCGCTCTACAAGATTGACGACGCCCTGCGCGCTGGCTTCGGCTGGGAAATGGGGCCGTTTGAAACCTGGGACGCGCTAGGCGTACAGAAGGGTCTGGAACTGGCGCAAGCCGAAGGCAAGACCGTGGCTCCCTGGGTGGAAGAAATGCTGTCCGCCGGCAACGCTACCTTCTATAAGGTGAGCGAGCAGGGCGTGAAGCAGTTCTACGACATCGAGAGCAAAGCCTACAAAGCCATTCCCGGCGTCGAGAACTTCATCATCCTCGATAACCTGCGCGCCACTGGTAAAGTGCTGTGGAAAAACGCAGGCGCTTCAGTACTCGACCTCGGCGACGGTATTCTGAATGTGGAGTTCCATAGCAAGATGAACGCGCTGGGCTCCGACGTAATTCAGGGCCTGATGAAGGGCGTGGAGCTAGCGGAGAAAGACTTCCGTGGCTGGTAGTCGGCAACGACGGACCAAACTTCTCCGCTGGTGCTAACCTGGGCCTAGTGTACATGTTTGCGCTGGATCAGGAGTACGACGAGCTAAACCTGATGATTGCCCAGTTCCAGCAGGCCATGATGCGCATGCGCTACAGCAGCATTCCGGTGGTAGGTGCTCCGCACGGCCTCGCTCTGGGCGGCGGCTGCGAGCTGAACCTACACTGCGACCGGGTGGTAGCGGGTGCCGAAACCTACATGGGCCTCGTGGAATTTGGCGTAGGCCTGATTCCCGGTGGTGGTGGCACCAAGGAAATGACCCTGCGCACTGCGGCCAAGTATGAGGAAGGCGAGCCAGAGTTCAACCTGCTGCGCAACACCTTCATGACGGTTAGCACCGCCAAGGTTTCCACTTCGGCTGCCGAAGCCTTCGACCTGGGCTTCCTGCGCCGCGGCGACGAGGTGGTGGTGAACAGCAACCGCATTATTGCGCAAGCCAAAGCTGCCGCTATCGAGCTGGCTGAGGATGGCTACACCCAGCCTACCCAGAAAACCAACATCAAGGTGCACGGTAAAGGAGCCCTGGCCATGTTCATGACCGGCGTGCACGCATGAAGGAAGGCCGCTACATCTCCGACCACGACGTGAAGATTGCCAACAAACTGGCCTACATCATGTGCGGCGGCGACCTAAGCAGCCCCACTGAAGTATCGGAGCAGTACCTGCTGGATCTGGAGCGCGAAGCCTTCCTCAGCCTCACCGGCGAACGGAAAACGCTGGAGCGTATCCAGAGCATCCTGACTACGGGCAAACCGCTGCGGAACTAGAAATAGCTGTTTCTGTTCGAGAATGGGAGCTAATAGACATCGGGGCGGAAAGGATTATATAGCTATGTATCCAAAGCTGAGTAAGTGGATACAGCAATGTGTTTTCTGTCAAACAGAAGGATATAATCCGGATATGCCTGATGGAACATTCGCTGCTCATAACATTAAGAACATGTTTCCGTCGCTAGCTCTCGATGAAGATGGAGCATGCGAGCAATGTCGATTTGCGCAAGGAAATCGAAGCTACTCATCTTGACAAACGGGCTTTTGCAACCCCACTCTTAAAAGACTCACTACAATGAATGCATATATCGTAGCTGGTTACCGCACGGCTGTTGGCAAAGCCACCCGCGGCGGTTTCCGCTTCACCCGCCCCGATGACCTCGCCGCCGACGTCATTAAGCACTTGGTAGCCTCCGTGCCTGCTCTTGATCCTACTCGCATTGACGATGTGATGGTGGGCAACGCGGTGCCAGAAGCGGAACAAGGCCTGCAAATGGGCCGCCTGATTTCACTGCTGGCCCTGCCCATGAACGTATCGGGCCTCATCGTGAACCGCTACTGTGGTTCCGGCGTGGAAACTATTGCTATGGCCGCCAGCAAAATCACGGCTGGCATGGCCGACTGCATCGTGGCCGGTGGTACCGAGAGCATGAGCATGGTGCCCACCGTGGGCTGGAAAACGGTGCCCAACTACAAGCTAGCCCAGCAGCACCCCGACTACTACCTCGGTATGGGCCTGACCGCCGAAGCCGTAGCGCAGGACTACAAAGTGTCACGTGAGGACCAGGACCAGTTTGCTTACAACTCGCACCAGAAAGCCATTAAGGCTATTCAGGAAGGTAAGTTCAAGTCGCAGATTGTGCCCATCACGGTAGAGGAAACTTACCTCGACCAGGCCACCGGCAAGAAGAAAACCCGCTCTTACGTAGTCGATACCGACGAAGGTCCCCGCGCAGATACCTCCCTGGAGGCGCTGGCCAAACTACGTCCGGTATTTGCGCAGAACGGCTCCGTAACGGCTGGTAACTCCTCCCAGACTTCCGATGGTGCCGCTTTCGTGCTGGTTATGTCGGAGCGCATGGTAAAGGAGTTGAACCTGGAGCCCATTGCGCGCATGATTACCTACGCCACCGAGGGCATTGACCCGCGCATCATGGGTATGGGCCCAATTAAGGCTATTCCGAAGGCGCTGAAGCAAGCCGGCATGCAACTCCAGGACATCGACCTGATTGAGTTGAACGAGGCCTTCGCGTCACAGTCCATTGCTATTACCCGCGAACTGGACATTGACGAAAGCAAGCTGAACGTGAACGGCGGCGCCATCGCGCTAGGCCACCCGCTCGGCTGCTCGGGCGCCAAGCTCAGCATTCAGCTCTTCCATGAGCTGCGCGAGCGGGGCCAGAAGTACGGCATGGTTACCGCCTGCGTAGGCGGCGGCCAGGGCGTAGCTGGCATCTATGAATTGCTGAAGTAAGCTGGTAGCGTATTCGGTGGTCGGTGGCGTGCGTCTCTCGGAAAGCGTGGCAGCGTTTTTCACTGGAAAACTCACTTGACCCACGACACCGACCACCGGATATGCTCCATTTTCAGAACCAGATACTTACGTAAGCTGTTCTGCTTCTAAAGATTATAAACCCCGGCCTGCGGGGTTTCTTTTTCGGAAAGTACTCGGCAAGCATAACATAATTTGTTATCTTTCGGTATCCCACACAGAAGGGGCTATTGGCGGCCTGATAGTAGGTATGCCGAGCATCTTCCCTCTAATTGACATCGATTTTTCCAACCCCCTACATCTCACCCGGTCATGGAAGTAACCAACAAGCTTGTGAAAGGCGGCGAGTTCATCATTAAAGAAACCGACGCTCAGGATGTATTTACCCCCGCCGATTTTTCGGAGGAGCAGAACATGATGCATCAAACGGCCCTGGACTTCGTCGAGAAAGAAGTGCAGCCCCTACTGGAGCGCCTTGATAACCACGAAGAAGGCCTGATGCGTGGGCTGATGGAAAAGGCCGGGGAGTTGGGCCTGTTTGGGGTTAGCATTCCCGAGCAGTACGGCGGGCTGGATATGGATTTCACTACCTCCCTGCGCGTGACCGAAGGCGTAGGCGGTGGCCACTCGTTTCCGGTAGCGTTTGCGGCCCACACGGGTATTGCCATGCTGCCCATCCTGTACTTCGGCAACGAAGAGCAGAAGGCTAAGTATCTGCCTGGCCTAACCAACGGGGAACTGATGGGTGCTTATTGCCTCACGGAGCCCGGCTCTGGCTCAGACGCGCTGGGTGCTAAAACCAAAGCTATGCCGACTGAAGACGGTGAGCACTATGTGCTAAACGGTCAGAAGATGTGGATTACGAATGGTGGTTTCGCCGATGTATTCATTGTATTTGCACAGGTAGACGGCGACAAGTTCACTGGCTTCATTGTGGAGCGTAACACGCCCGGTCTGAGCCTCGGTAATGAGGAGCACAAGATGGGTATCAAAGGCTCTTCTACCCGTCAGGTATTCCTGTCGGATGTGAAGGTACCGAAGTCTGCCGTACTGGGTGAGATTGGCAAAGGCCACCTCATTGCTTTCAATATCCTGAACATTGGCCGTATCAAACTGGCTGCGGCGTGCTTGGGCGCTACCAAAATGGCGTCTACGCTGAGCGTGAAGTACGCCAATGAGCGGGTGCAGTTCAAGCTGCCTATCAGTAAGTTTGGTGCTATCAAGCACAAGCTGGCTCAGCAGGCCGTGCGTATCTACGCCGTAGAATCGGCTATTTACCGCGCCGGTATGGACATTGCCCGCATGGAGCAAGAGCTGCTGGCAAAAGGCCAGAGCCACAACGAGGCCCTGCTGGGTGCTGCTCGTGAGTTTGCTGTGGAGTGTGCTATTCTGAAAGTAGAAGGCTCGGAAGTACTCGACTATGTAGTGGACGAAGGCGTACAGGTGTATGGCGGCTACGGCTTCTCGGCCGACTACCCCATGGACCGCGCGTACCGCGACTCGCGCATCAACCGCATCTTCGAGGGCACGAACGAAATCAACCGTATGCTGGCCGTTGACATGATCCTGAAGAAGGCCATGAAAGGCGAGTTGGATTTGATGGGCCCTGCCCAAGCGGTACAGCAAGAACTGATGGCTATTCCAGATTTCAATTTGGAGGAGGAAACTGGTTTGTTCGCTGCTGAGAAAAAAACCATCCAGAAGCTGAAGAAGGCCATTCTGATGGTAGCTGGTACAGCTGTTCAGAAATACATGAACTCGCTCGCCAAAGAGCAGGAAGTATTGATGAACATTGCCGACATGGCTATCAAAGTGTACACCGCCGAAAGCGTGCTGTTGCGCGTGGAGAAGGAGGCCGCTACCAAGGGCGAAGAAGCCCTATCGGTACAGGCTGACATTGCCCGGGTGTATTTGGCTGACGCCGTAGACCAAGTGCAGAAGTTTGGCAAGGATGCCATTGCCTCCATGACGGAAGGGGACGAGCAGCGTCTGATGGCTATGGGACTGAAGCGCTTCACTAAAGCGGACCTGTACAACGCCAAAGATGCTCGCCGCCGTATTGCCGACGTGCTAATTGCCGCCAACGAATATGCTTTCTAAGCCACAGAAAAATTAATTGCTTAAGTTCAAGTAACAACGAAAAGCCCCCTCTGCTAGAGTAGAGGGGGCTTTTCGTTGTTGTGCGCGGCTATTGAATAACAATCTGATGACGAACAGAGTGATTGTCAATCAGGAAGTGAAGTGAATAAATGCCGGCAGAAAGATGCTGAACGTCGAAGCGCGTCTCGGTATACGTTCCAGAGGTAGATGCTGGCAGCAATTGGCGCCGTACTACTTGCCCTAGGCTGTTGTACAGTAAAACCTGAATGGCCTTTGCAGTAGAAGCTCCCTTAAGCGAAGGGAGACGCAAGGTAAAGTGAGTAGATGCTGGGTTGGGGAAGACCTGTAGCTGTGCGGCAAAGGCCGGATTCTGGGTGGCCGTTACAGTGGAGCCAAGTTGCGCTACAAAAGGGCCAGCTTCTGCGGTAGTAAAGGAGCCAAAAGCCGCAGTAGCGTCACAATAACCTGCTACCACAGGTTCACCTGCAGGACTCAACGATAAGCCATAGCCAAAGTCACGGCCAGAACTGCCGGCTCGAGTGGCCCATTGCCATTGGCCCGTAGCTCCGGCTAGCTTTGCTACAAAGACATCTTCGTTGCCAGCGCTAAGTAGTGGAGGCAACGAACCGAAGGTGGCCTCCTCGTTGAATGTGCCAGCTACTAGCGCATCACCGCTAGGGGTAGCTATTACAGTTGGTTCGGGAGCATAGTAGTAGTCGTTGACCTGCGTAGCCCATTGCCACTGGCCTGCTCCATTTACTTTAGCCACAAAAATTGCTTGCGGCCAAGAATCACTAGGTGCCGTGAGTACGGGTGTGGCGCCAAACTGCGCAGATCGGGAAAAAACACCCGCTATAAAGGCCTCGCCGGAAGGTGTGGTAGCTATACTTAGCCCGCTTGTAGACCCGGGACCAGCTACCTGGCTTGCCCACTGCCACTGTCCCGTACTACCAGTCAGCTTAGCCACGTAGGTATCGGCCATCGTGCTAGTGAGAGCGGGGAGGGCTCCAAACTGCGCAGTGCCAGAGAAAGAGCCAGCCGTAAGTACGTCTCCGTTGGGTAGGGCTGCAATTATTCGGCCGGTACTCTCTGCCCCAGGTATCGGAGTTGCCCATTGCCACTGTCCCGTACTACCGTCGGCCTTTGCCACAAAGGCGTTGGGGCCAATGTTGCCGGCGGTTGCTGTAGCACTAGTGAAGCTAATGTTGTCTCCGAAACTAACCCGGCCCCTAAAGAAGCCAGTAAGGATAGGGTCGCCGTTAGAAGTAAGCGTTACTTGTGTTGCTTCATCGGCATCAATACCAAAGCCTTGGGTAGTTGATACCCATACCCATTGCCCTGTATTACCATTCAGCTTGGCCACAAAAGCCTCACGGCCGCCTCCGCCCCCGGTTGGCAAGGTGCCAAAAAGATTTCCTTCTAGGCAATAGCCTACGGCCACTACATCACCGGTTGAAGTAAACGCAGCGCTTTTCACGGCACTTTCTGTATATGAGGTGCCAGCCTGAATGCTAGTAGACCATAACCACTGCTTACCTCGAGTATCGTACTTCGCTATAAATCCTGTAAACCGGCCCGTTGGCAAGGGTGCTAGAGTGCCAAACTGAGGAACTCCCGTGTAGGAACCCATCAGAATAACGGTACCGTTGGGCCCGGCTGCACAGTAGTTAGGGCGGACGGTGGTGCCTGCCGGCTGGGGGCTAACGGCTAATGCACTCCACGTGGGCGTCTGTGCCACAGAGCCTGCTGGAATGGCTAGCCATGCTACACACAAACACAACCATAAACGGTAATAGGAAATAAGTAAGGATTTCATGGTAACAGCTTAAACGTGAATAACTGCTATAATATACTGATTATTTAATACATGCAATTCGGCCCCACAATACCCGGGCATCTGTAGTGCTCAAGTGCTGTGGGGCCGAACTGTATATTGAAGTAATTGGGCTACTTTACCACAATTTTATTTAGCATTAGGGCCGAAGATTTTTTGCTAGGGCGCTCACGCCTACAATGGTTTTAGCATCTAGCCATCCGGTAAAATCCTTCACATAGGATGGGTTCTGGTCGGCTGCTACATTCAGTCCCAGACCTTTTGGCTCTTGCACGGCACCGTTCTGTCCGTTGAGCCGGCGTAGGTAGAGGTCAGATTTTCCTTTGATTTTCTCCCAGGTTACAAGCTGGAGTTCGGATCCAAACATAGCGGCCCGGTAGCCTATACTACTAAATCCTTCGGCGGCGGGCGCTACTTGGTCTTTCGCCACAATACGCTGCCAACTGGGGGTAAGAAACTCGTTATATCCAAACACATGTAGTTCGCGGGTATGGCCCGGGGAGTCGTCGCCTCCTTCCTCGAATTTCTTTTCTGCCAGCACAACGAGTTGCTTCTCTTCGGTCAGGAATAAGTCGGTTAGGTACACATCCTCGAGTCGTTTGGCAGTAGCACCGCTGGCCTTGTTTACTAGTGCTAAGTACTCGGGCGTGAATTTTACCTCGGGCGCAAATTTCATTTCGCTCTCGCCGCTAAAGTCAAACTTTATAACTTTTAGGCTGTGGTACAAACCACTTTCACGTTCATTGCAAATGGCGGCGGCATATAGCATGTTATCGGGCTGTAAGGCAAAGCGGGAGTCAAATACGTTGACCACCTTGCCACCGAATGTACCGCCCACTGACACCGACATTACCTTGATGTCGGGGGAGTCGTTGCGGTAGCGCCGCACGGTAAGTTTCTTCATCTCATCACCCACCAACGTTACGTATTGGGTGCCATCATTGCCCACATGCACTGTGGTAGAGAAGAAGCCGCCTTGGTCATGAAAGTCGTAGGTGCGGTCTTTTAACTTCTGTAGCTTCTCATCAAACACGGTTGCGCTGATAGCTTTGATTTGCGCTTCGCGGGTCAGGTAGCGCCAAGCAACTAGCTTGGTGCCGTCCGAAGAGAATGATACACCTGGCCGCCGGTCGCGGCTACCTGTTTCAATCAGTTTCTTACTACCCGACTTTTGTCCATTAGCGAGAGAGATAGTATGGGCGGAGAGGGTTTGGACAGATCCTTCCTTTTGGTAGACAACCACTACCGCCTGCTCCGCAGAACGAGCAAATCCATCAACCGCCTGATCGGAAGTGAGGGGTAAGGCTGCCGACCATAGTCGCTTCAAATCCGCGTCGTACCGCTCAATCGTATATTCTCCGGCTGCCTTGTGAGCTAAAATAACAAAGCCCCCACCAGGCAAAATGAGGGTCTTGCTAGGTACGCGCTGATTATACCGGTCATCGGATTTTTCCGGGAGGTAGCTAAAGGAAGCCGACTTTACTTTCTGAGCTATCAAATCTCCTGAAGCCAGTTGAAGGCTGGCAGCGAGTAGGCTAGTTGCCAAAATATAAGAAAAACGCACAGGCAAAGGCAGTTAAGAAGCCAAGAATAAAAAGACTGAAAAATGTACTCTCCAAAGGTATCCAACTTCTGTTGTTCTCCGTACAACCCGCGCTTCCCTAGCAAGTTGCTAGTTAAGCACTGTTTCTTCACGCTTACTTAACGCTAAAGAGGCTGATTTTAACGTAAAAAGCGACAAACTTTGTGATGACAAGCGAGACGCAACGTTCCTTTTTTGGGACGAGGTCTTTCGATTGTAGTCCTAAAAAATATGAATATTCTTCAATAGATCATTTTCACGCATCGTAGAGAGCCACTCTGGAGGCATCTGCATTGGTTAGCCCTAGCTTCATACTATGGCTAAAGCATATTTCTTCTCATGATTAGTTTGGCCTAAAAATTGATAAGCCAGACCAGCCTTCAAAACGGTACTGCACACTATGAAGTCTTTACTCAAGTTTTTTCTGCTTTTCTCGCTAGTTATTTTGGGCAAGGTTGCCAAGCAGCAAAGCTTTACTGTTACTACTGCCAAAGCTTCACGGATTGGATTGCAAGCCCCTATTCGTAGTGCTTCGATGCTCAACTCTCGGTTAGCAGCAAAAAGTGAAGTTTCTGGTGGTGGTAGCTATTTCTGGCAAACAACAGCACCAGTAACCAACGAGCACGTTAGTTACGAATAGCTTCGGTAGGCGACTCTTAAGTCGCCTTTTTTGTGCTCTACCCCATAGAAACGGGTCAGCGAGAGTCTACCAGTAGACTCTCGCTGACCCGTTTCTATGAGAAGCAAATGCCTCACTCTTGGTCAGCTAATGCGGCTCCAATTGACGGCCGTGGCGGGCAAGCTTTCAATATGCCGACGGATAGGCTGGTTGTTTGGCTTGTGAAGGCCAGGATCGTCGGTGAGGAGGGCTTGGGCGGCGGCTCTACTCTCGGAAAGAATACGGCCGTCTTTTGCCAAGTCGGCAATCAGCAAATCCAGTACGCCGCTTTGTTGGGTACCCATAAGGTCGCCGGCCCCGTAACTTCAAATCGATATCGGCAATTTCAAATCCATTGTTGGTACGCACCATGGTTTCAATGCGCGTGCGCGAGTCTTTGCTGAGCTTGTAGCCGCTCATCAGGATACAATAACTCTGCTCGGCGCCCCGTCCTACTCGGCCGCGGAGCTGGTGCAACTGGGATAGGCCAAACCGTTCGGTGCTTTCAATAACCATAACGGAAGCATTGGGCACGTTCACCCCCACCTCAATAACAGTGGTAGCTACCATGATCTGGGTTTCTTGCTTCACGAAGCGCTGCATTTCGGCATCTTTCTCTCCCGCCGTCATGCGCCCGTGCACAATGCTGATCTGGAACTCGGGGAAAGCGCGCGCAATACTCTCGTAGCCATCCATGAGGTCTTTGTAGTCCGCCATGGCTTCGCTTTCCTCAATTAGGGGGTACACGATGTATACCTGCCGACCCAAGTTGATTTGATCACGCAGAAACTGAAATACCTTGAGCCGGTTGGCATCATAGCGATGCACCGTTACGATGGGTTTGCGGCCAGCAGGTAGCTCGTCAATTACAGATACGTCCAAGTCACCGTAGAGCGTCATGGCCAAAGTGCGAGGAATAGGCGTAGCCGTCATGACGAGTACGTGGGGTATCACATGCGGGTTCTTCTGCCACAATTTAGAGCGCTGGGCTACCCCAAAGCGGTGCTGCTCATCCATGATGGTAAGGCCCAAATTCCGAAACTGCACCACATCTTCTAGCAGGGCATGCGTGCCTACGAGCATGTGCATCTCGCCGGAACGCAGCTGCTCGTGTAGTACGCGCCGCTCGGCGGTGCGGGTACTGCCGGTGAGCTTACCAATCTTGAGGCCTAGTAGGTCTGCAAACTGTTTTAAGCCCACATAGTGCTGATCCGCTAGAATCTCAGTGGGAGCCATTAAACAACTCTGGGCCCCGTTGTCGGCCGCCATCAGCATGCTAATGAAGGCAACAATAGTTTTGCCTGAGCCTACATCGCCTTGCAGCAAGCGGTTCATTTGCTTGCCCGAGCAAAAATCCTTGTAGATATCGTGAATAACGCGCTTTTGGGCTCCCGTGAGGTCGAAGGGCATCACGTTCTTATAGAAGTGCACTAGAGTAGGCACCTCCTTAAATACTTGCCCTGCTAGCTCCACCTTGCGCTGGTCTCGTTGACGCAACAGCTTCAGCTGCACATAGAACAGTTCCTCAAACTTGAGTCGGAACCGAGCCGTTTGGAGCAGTTCCGTACTCTGCGGGAAGTGTATCTGCTGAATGGCCGTGGCTTTATCCATCAAGCCGTACTGACGCACCAAGTCCTCCGATAGAGTTTCGTGTACTTGCGGTAAGGCAATCTTCAGCAGATCGGCTACCATGCGGGCAATAGCCTTGCTGTCTATGCGATGGTAGTTCTTGAGCTTCTCAGAGGTGTTGTATACCGGCTGCAAGTAGCTTTGGCCAGCCTTTGCTTCGGTCACTTCTTCTAGTTCAGGATGAGCCATTTGGGGTCGCCCATTAAACATGGTCGGTTTCCCGAAGACAATATACTCCTGATGGTTTTTAATGATTTTCTCCAGGTAATTTACCCCTTTAAACCACACTAGCTCTAGCTCGCCGCTGGCATCAGCCACTTTGGCCACCATGCGCTTCTTGGGGCCTTCGCCCACCACTTCCCGGTTGCGTAAAATGCCCTTTATCTGCACAAAGGGCAGGTCGTCATGCAGGTCGCAGACGTTGTAAAACTGCGTACGGTCGAGGTAGCGAAAAGGGTAGCGCTGAATTAGGTCGCCGTACGTAAACAGGCCCAATTCTTTCTGCAGCAGCTGGGCCCGCTGCAAGCCTACGCCACGCAGGTACTCTAGTTTGGTTTGAAAGAAATTACTCATAGTTCCATGAGCAGTGAACTAGGAGCCGATAACAAAACTCCCACAAGCATGCCACAACAGGCTTGTGCTACGCGGGGTGTATCGGTCTAGTCTACTGGTATTTCAGCGTGTTCAGGAGCTGTACAATATCTTTCTTCACGTAGTCGATAACCGGAGCCAGCGAGTCGTTTGCCGTGGCTGTGCGGAAATACAGGGCCCCGCGGAAGAAGTGCTTGGTGCTATCGGTAGTATAGAATTGAAACTGGCTAGGTACATCGCCCTGCAACTCAAAAACGGACACCCGCATTCCGTTTGGGGTCTTCAGTACACTCTCGTCAATAGCCGTAGCTTTGATTTGATGTTTGCTGGTGAGTTTGCGGGCGTCTTCAAGAAGCTTGTTGCTTAACTGCCGGCTTTGGCGCAAATCGGAGTAGGTGATCTGGACGCTGGCGTGCAGCTGAGGATAATACACATTAATCCAATGCGGCTGCGCCAAGTAGGAAGAATCACGCAAAATCTTGGCGAAGCGGGAGTACTGGAACGTGTATGGGTGCCCAGGAGCCAATTGTTGGTATCGGTGGGGCGGAAGATCAATACGATTGAACCCCTTAGGTTTGGGCGTGTAGTCGGGTGCTTCATTGCAGCCGACCAAGAGGGCCACGCTAGTCAATGCCGTACCCCAGGTGCTCAAAAAACGGAAAACAGCCATACAAGACGAATGAGAAAGTAAAGGTAGCTACAACGCGGCAGGAACCGGCCCTAGTTTCCCCTGGCATTTGTAAGCCAGCAAGACTGTTTCCCCAAACTACCTAGCTTGACCTATTGTAGGAAGCAAAAAGCCCTGAGCAGTTGTCAGGGCTTTAAGTAGTGCTATGAAAAAGCTTAGAAGGGTAGCCGGTCTAGCTCGGGTTCTTGCCGGAATGTAGCAGGAGCTTCGGGGGCAGCAGGCTGTTCGGGGGCTGGGCTTTCGCCTGTGGTTCGAACTCCCAACAAGGAGATTTCCTCGGCTACGATTTCTGTAACGTAGCGGGTCTGGTTGTCCTTGTCTTGGTACTGCCGGGTCCGGATGCGCCCTTCCACGTATACCTGCTGGCCTTTGCGTAAGTGCTTTTCGGCTAGTTCTGCCAAGCCGCGCCATGCTGCAATAGTATGCCACTCGGTACGCTCTACGCGGTTACCCTGCTTGTCCTTGTAATACTCATTTGTAGCCATCGTAAAGTTAGCTACTGCGTTGCCGCCTTCCAGATGCCGCACTTCGGGGTCTTTGCCCAAGTGGCCAATTAGGATAACTTTGTTTACGCTTGCCATGCCGTTGAAAAAGAAGATGTTGAAAATTAAATAGGGAGTGTTTTTCTTTGTTTAAAGATACGTATTCTGTAGTTAATTGCCAACTTATTTAGTTGATTAAAAGCCGATATTGCTAATGTAATTGGTAATAAGAATTGACTTTGGCAACGATTCTATTTCAGAAGCTTTGTAGGGTAGCAAACCTGCAGTAGCAAGTGCCTTTGGAGTAAGTGGCGCTTCCAACTTCACGGGATGAAAGCGAGCTTCTACTTTTTGATGGCTTAGAACGTGCCGCAAGCTCTGAACGGGCTCTTCTACCTGAGCAAGATCTATGCGGCCGCCCAGTGCTTCTACTGTGTCAACTACCGTGCGTGCGGGTAGATCAGCCGAGTCGGCTTCATGCAAGGCAAAGTCATACAGCCCTTCCCAAATATCTTTAGGCCCCCGTTTGCGCATGTACAACGTGTCTTCGTACTGAAGCACGAAGTAGTGGAAGTAGCGGGTGCGGCCCGCTTTTGCCTTGCTTTTCACCGGCAATTCAGAAATCAGCCCGTGTTGAAAAGCATAGCATTGACTTTGCAGAGGACAAAACAAGCAATCTGGTTTCACAGGGGTGCATTGAATGGCCCCGAACTCCATAATGGCTTGGTTAAATTCTGCCGGTTGATCAGCCGGAATAAGCGTATCAGCTACTTGCTGAAATACCTTACGGCTCGCGGGCGCTGCAATATCCTGGGCTAAGCCAAACACGCGGCTAATACTCGGTATACATTGCCATCGAGTACTGCTACCTGCTCATCATAGGCAAACGATGCAATTGCTGCGGCAGTGTATTGCCCTACGCCCCGCAGCTTCAGCAGCTCGGCGTACGTGCCCGGAAACCGTCCGCTGTATTCCTGCACCACTTGCTGAGCAGTATGGTGCATGTTGCGAGCCCGCGAGTAATATCCTAACCCTTGCCAATGGCGTAGAACTTCGTCTTGGGGTGCTGCTGCTAAATCGTGTACAGTGGGGTAGGTCGTGATGAAATCGAGATAATAGGGTAGACCCTGTTTCACCCGAGTCTGCTGCAAAATCACCTCCGACAGCCAAATAGCATAAGGGTCACGAGTGTGGCGCCAGGGCAGGTCGCGACGGTGGCGAGGGTACCAGTTCAGTAAGGCTGCGCCAAACCAAGGATTGGAAGATGAAACAAAAGTTGAGCTCAAGGCTTTGAGAAAGAAATAGTTGGATGCAACCAGGTAACCGTACCCGATTGCAGTGAAATCTATTGTAAAACCAAAAAAGGCAACTACCTTTGTGCCCCTCAAAACGTTAGCAACCCCTTACCGGGCAAGTGCTTACGTTTTGGGGACGGCAAGTTTTGCCAAGCACCCATTTTTCACACCTTAGTACACATACCAGCGTGACTAAAGCAGAAGTAATCGCCGAAATTGCCGACAAAACCGGCATCGAAAAAGCAGACGTTTCGGCTACCGTAGAAGCCTTCTTCAAAGTGGTGAAGGACTCTATGGCCGACGGCAACAACATCTACGTGCGTGGCTTTGGCTCGTTCGTAAACAAAAAACGCGCGAAGAAAGTAGCCCGCAACATCTCCAAAAATACGTCGATTATCATCGACGAGCACTTCATCCCGAGCTTCAAGCCGTCGAAGACCTTCATCGGTAAGATCAAGAACAGCAAAAAGATCAAGGAGACGGCTAACGCCTAATTTCTTGGTTACGTTATTGCCGGCTGAGCCGCTGGGTGTCTACCTGTTGGACATCCGGCGGCCTGCTTTTTCATCTTATTAATGGCGACTACTTCCTCTTCTTCGAAGCATCAACTGTTGGTTCTGGCGCTAGCTGTAGCGCTGGTTGTGGGCTTGTTTTGGCTGCCGAAGGTGATTGTAAAGCCCAAAGGTGACAAAGGGAGCCTGCAAACGGCTGCTAGCACAGCAAACCGCGACGCCGGAGCCGCTGCCCCCTCCACAGCCGCCAGTGGCTTAGACGAGCATGGCCATGACACAGGTGCTACTCCTGAGCAGCCCCACATGACTGTGCCGGCTGCCCAGCGCACCGAAATCAATGGCCTGCTGACTAAGTACAACGCTGAGCAGAACATTACTGCCAAGCTGCGGCTGGCTTCTGAACTGGCTGCCAAGTACAAAGCAGTTGAAAAATTTGACAGCGCTGGCTACTACTACGAGCAAGTAGCCTTGGTGCGCCCTGGGGAGCAAGCGTGGAAACGCGCTGCCGATGAGTACTTCGAGGCGTATAGTTTCGCAGCTACTGAGGAGCGGCAAAAGCTGCTAGGTGCTAAGTGCCAGGAGTTGTACGGGAAAGTTCTCAAGAATAACCCCGACAACCTCGATGCCAAAACTAATCTGGGTATGGCATTTATGGCGAGCACCAATCCTGTGCAAGGAATTCAACTCCTGCGCGAAGTCTTGGCTACCGATCCGCGCAATGAAAAAGCCTTGTATAACCTTGGTTTACTGGCTATTCAAAGCAATCAGAACGACAAAGCAGTGGAACGATTCCGGGAATTGATGAAAGTCAATCCTGAAAACGTCAATGGACAGTTCTATCTTGGCGTCTCGTTAGCTCGTAACGGAGCTAAGGAAGAGGCTCGGCAGGCTTTCCTGAAAGCCAAAACGCTCAGCACCGACCCGGCTCTGGCTGCTTCAGTAGACGAGGAACTCCAAAAGCTGCAATAGCCTGTTACGAGCTGTCTTGCAGCCGAAACAAAGAAATCAAAATCATTTAACCACCTAACTCATCATCATCATGCCCTGCGGTAAAAAGAGAAAGCGTCATAAGATTGCCACTCACAAGCGGAAGAAGCGCCTGCGCAAGAACCGTCACAAGAAGAAGTAAGCCTTCCGGGGTTTGCTGGCGGGTTATTTCGTACAGAGATTATGACCCGTGTATCTCTCACTTAGCATCTCTGAGAGTGGCTAGCTACTTGCTTTCCCCCCGGCTTAAAAGGGAAGTTGGCGCATTATGCGCTGGCTTCCCTTTACGGGTTTCTGGTGGAAAGCATCAGCGGCAGCTCTCACGGGAGGCTACTCTAACCGCTTAATCCATTGAGTAACGAATTAATCATTAATTCTACTCAGGACGGAGAACGGATTGCCCTACTACAGGACAAGCGGCTGATCGAATACCATTTCGACCGCAATGACACCGCCTACTCGGTTGGTGACATCTTCCTGGGTACGGTCAAGAAAGTTATGCCCGGTCTGAACGCCGCGTTCATTGACATTGGGTATCAAAAAGATGCCTTTTTACACTACGGCGACTTGGGGGAGAGCTTCCCCTCGCTAACGAAGTGGGTAAAAGGCGTACAATCGCAGAAAATTCCCGTTGGGCCCCTGAAAACATTCCAGTTTGATGGGCCGCTCGACAAAGTCGGTAAAATCGACAGCACCCTGAAGAAGGGCCAGCAACTGCTGGTTCAAATCATTAAGGAGCCTATTTCTACCAAAGGTCCGCGCCTATCAACGGATATTTCCATGGCGGGCCGTTACTTGGTACTGGTTCCTTTCTCTAATGTCATCAGCGTATCTAAGAAGATTGTTAGCAAGACGGAGCGGGAGCGGCTCAAGCGCCTCATTGCCTCCATCAAGCCCGACAACTTTGGTGTCATTATCCGAACTGTAGCCGAAGGGCGTGAGGTAGCGGAGCTTGACAAGGATATGCAGAGCATGGTGGATAAGTGGGATACACTCTTCCAGAATCTGCGTAAGGCCAAGCCAAACGACAAGATACTTGGAGAGTTGGGCCGTACTAGCTCCATGTTGCGTGACATGCTCAACGAGTCGTTTGATGCCATTACGGTAGACTCGACGCCCATGTACGAAGAAATGCGGAATTACCTGCAGCAGATTGCGCCCGACAAGCTCGGCCTGCTGAAGCTACATTCCGGCAAAGTAAAGGTCTTCGAGCATCTGGGTATCGAAAAGCAGCTTAAAACGCTGTTTGGCAAAACCGTAACGGTACCCGGCGGCGGATATCTGGTTATTGAGCACACAGAAGCCCTGCACGTCATCGACGTTAATTCAGGCAACAAGAGCAATCAGGAAGGCGACCAAGAGGCCACAGCCCTGCACGTGAACCTCGCGGCTGCCAAAGAAGTAGCCCGCCAGCTTCGGCTGCGCGACATGGGCGGTATCATCGTTGTCGATTTCATCGATATGAAGTCGGGCGAGAGCCGCAAGAAGGTAGAAGATACGGTGCACAGCATTATGAAGCTGGACAAAGCTCGGTATACTATTCTGCCAATCACCAAGTTTGGTTTGCTTCAGATTACCCGGCAGCGTGTGCGGCCGGCCGAAGCCATTGTCACCGGCGAGGTATGCCCCACCTGCGGTGGCACAGGCAAGATTTCAGCTTCCATCCTTGTGACGGACGAAATCGACAACAGCATTGAAGACCTACTGATTACGCAAAATCAGTCAGGCATTACGCTTTACGTACATCCCTTCTTACATGCTTACTACACTAAAGGCTTAGTAAGTCGGCAAATGAAGTGGTATCTAAAGTATTACAAGTGGGTGAAGGTTACGAAAGACACTAGTCTGGGCTTAACCGAATACCGCATCGAGGACGAGCAAGGCGAGGAAATCGAGTTGCACTCTGCCGCTGCGGCCATGAGCCGGTTGCAGGACCGGGAAATAGAAATAACTGACTGACGGATTTTTTCTGCGAGAAAACTCCTCCTGATAGAAGAGAGGCCCGGACTACAGGTAGTAGCCCGGGCTTTTTTATGCAAGCAGCCAGTGACTAAGCACAGCTTTAGCCGTTAAAAGCACCCATTGAATGGGTAGAAAGGTCCATTTAGCCAGATGTCTGACCTTTTATGAAGTGAAAACGTATTTTCGAGGCTGTCTTTATGGTAGCTCTCACGCATGCAATTTCCTGTTCCTACTATCTTATCAGATCTGCCATCAGAATTAGCGCAAGCTCAGCAGCGTATTCAAGATCTGGAACAGGCCTTGCACCTTGCCAATGCGCAGAGTGAAACAGTAGGCCAACGCCTAAGTCAGCTGGTAGACCACCTGCAAGAAGGGGTGATGCTGACAAATGAGAAAGGTATTATCGTGTTGCTTAATGAGCAGTTTTGCTTGCTATGGAAATTGCCAACACGGGCTGCCTATTGGCACGGTCGGTCTTGGCAGGAGCTAGGTGCGGCTGCCAGGCCACTAGCCGCTGATCCAGTTGCATTCGAGCACCGTCTGCAGGAATGCAGGGCCCAAGGAGAAGCTGCTTTTAACGAACCCATTTTCTTGGCGGACGGACGCGTGTTGGAGCGGGATTTTGTTCCGATACAAGACCCTGGCACTCCGGCAGTATTGCTGGTGCGGCTACGTGATATAACTGAGTACTATAGCGTTACAGAACAGCTTCGGGCCGTTGCTAGCATTCCTGGTCAGAACCCTAATCCTATCTTTCGGTTCGATACAGCCGGGGAAGTACTTTATAGGAACACTGCCGCCACTGTTTTATCTGAGCCTTTGTTGGGTCCGGAGCAGGAGAATTTGTTGCAGCAGCTGCAACGCTTGGCAATGGATGCTTTGGCTGCTAAGGAGGTCAAGCAAGTGGACTTGGCAGTAGCCACGGGGTACTACACGGCTTTCGTAGTACCTATTGAAAAGGAAGGATACGCTAACCTCTACCTAGCCAATATTACCACGCGCATTCTGGCCGAACAGGAAATGCAGCAGGCTAGGTTAGAGGCCGAGGCTGCGGTGCAGGCCCGGGAAAACTTCTTAGCCAATATGAGTCATGAAATTCGCACGCCCATGAATGGCGTGCTGGGCATGGCTGGGCAACTAGGAAAAACTCGCCTTGACGCTCGTCAGCAGGAGTTCCTGCGCATTATCCGAAGCTCGGGCCAGCATCTACTGAATATTATTAATGACGTGCTGGATATGGCCAAAATTACTTCGGGTAAGCTAGAATTCGAACAAACAGCTTTTAACCTCTGCGACTCGATAAGTTCCGCGCTACAGCCGTTAGTTATGCAAGCCCTTGAGAAAGGGCTGACTGTAGAAGGCACGCCGCTCCGTGATTCTTGCCCGTTGCCCTGGGTGCTGGGCGACCCATACCGTATAAATCAAATTCTGATTAATCTGATGGCCAACGCCGTGAAGTTCACGGAGCCAGGCGGTCGGATTACAGTAATCGGTAAGCAGATTGCTACCAGCACGGACACGCTGACGGTGGAGTTCAGTGTAACCGATACGGGAGTAGGTATTCCGCTGGATCAGCAGGCGCGCATCTTTGAAGGATTTACTCAGGCCTACTCTGATACTACCCGACGCTTCGGGGGTACAGGACTAGGGCTAAGCATTTCACGCGCTATTGTGGAGCAGCTAGGGGGCACCCTAACGGTAGAAAGTGAGGTAGGACGCGGCAGTACGTTCCAATTTACCCTCACGCTCCCACGCACGCACGCAGTACCCACTTCGACTCTAGCGCCCGCATTCGATACCGGGGCTTTGCAGGGCCGCCGAGTACTACTGGTTGAAGACAATGAAATCAACCGGGATGTAGCACGCATGCTACTAGAAGAGTGGGGCGTAGTAGTAGACGAAGCAGAAAATGGACAGCAGGGTCTCGACCTGTTCAATCAGCATCACTATGATGTAGTGCTAATGGACATTCAGATGCCCGGGATGAGTGGTTTAGAAGCGACGGCAGCTATTCGCCAGCTGCCCGACCGTAAGCGGGCCAATGTGCCAATTTTGGCTCTTACTGCTAATGCGTTTCGGGCTGATAATGTGCGCTACCTTGCAGCCGGTATGAATGCGTGCCTGACTAAACCATTTGAGGAGGCGGAGCTGTATCAGCAGATAGAACGCTTGCTCAAGGAGGCGGTTTCCGTCGTTGAGCCCAGCTATGATCTTACCAAGCTACGTGCGCTTTCCCATGGTCGCGAAGCTTCGTGGGGAAGATTATTCGCTCTTTTCTAAATAATATGCCCACCAGTATTGCGAAGGTAGAAGCTGCGGCGGCTACTCACGACTGGCCGCGAGTGGCGGAGCTAGTGCACCACATCAAACCAAGCCTGGAGTCGCTTGGTATACACAATGTGAGTGCCGCAGTGCGTCAGCTAGAACAGGGACCGAATGGGGCCGAAGCAGAGCAGCTACCTTTGCCGGAAGCAGTAGCGCGACTGGTAGCGCAAGTGAACCGGGCATTGCAGGAACTGCCGCAGGAGCTATCCTAAAGTTCGAGCCAACAGGCAAAGCCAACTCCTATAGTTCACGTAAGCTTTGGTAAAAGGCTTCTTGGTACGATTTACCAATTGGCACTGCGTAAGGGCCAAGCTTCAGCGTATTGTCTTCAATGGCATCAATACGCTGGGTATTGATGATGTAGCTACGGTGTACGCGCACGAAATGGGCAAAAGGCAACCGCTCGGTAATAGCTTTGAGCGTAAGGTACACAATGTGCTTTTGAGCTTTTGTAACGATGATAGAGTACGTCGATAGTGCTTCGATGTAGTAGACATCGTTGAAGTCGAGGCGCACCATACGGGTGCCTACCTTCACAAATAACTCGGTGCTAACGGGCTCTGGTTGGGGTGCTACTTTTACGCTGCGCTGCTCTAGCACACGCTTAATTGCCTGCGTGAAACGCGAAAATTCAACTGGCTTTACTAAGTAGTCGGCGGCGCGAAGCTCGAAAGCGTCTACTGCAAATTCTCGGTGCGTAGTAACTACAATAACCGTTACTTCTGAAGGAATCAGACGTGCCAACTCCAGACCGGAGAGATGAGGCATCTCAATATCAAGTAATAAGATATCGGCACGGCCGCCTTGGCGGAAGTATTGCAGCGTTTCTAGACTTCCTGGTAGGGAAGCGGCTAACTCCAACTCGGGAGTTAGTTCCACCATATGTTCTAGGGTTAAACGGTTGATTTCATTGTCATCAACAATGATACAAACAGCGGGTGTGGACATGAAACTAGTGCGCAAAACGATCTAACTCTGAAAGCACATAGACATCCTAGTTTCCCGAATCGAGACAGAAAGGAGGTTTACAGGCAATTCTTTACGAACCTAATTCTAAAATGTGGAAAGCTCAACAATACTCGGCGAGATACTCAAAATGCCAAGTAAACTAGCGGTGGCTCACCTACAAGTCAACGATATATTGTCTTTTATCCTATCATAAGAAACTACCAAGGAGCCATGCGATACTGGTTCGTTCTTGAGGTAAGTGCTACTATGAGATAGCGCGATGCGGTGATAAGTAGAGTAACCCGCCTACTAGACAGAAAACGTGTGGGTTAAGAAAGAGAAACTTGCTGTTAGGCCAAATAGCTAGGGGGTAGGGGGGAAGGCAAGTACGTTTGCAATATCCTGTTACGGATACTGTTTCTGCTCCTCTACACCTTGCGCAAAATGAAGTTCTCCTATTGTTTGCTACTAGCTGGCTTGATGCTAAGCGGTAGTAGCCAGGCGTTGCCCCGACATCATAATCGTCAGTTGATCGGAGCCGACCACGAGCTACCTGAGCCCGTAGCTATAGTGCTTTGCTTAATGCGCAAACACACTGCCTGACAGGCTATTTAACCAAGGCCCTGCACCTCACTCACTGGCAACGTGCGGCTGTGCGGCGGATTGCTCACGAGCAGATGCAGCAGTTGCTTTTACAGAGTACATCAGACTTGACGGTACTTCCCTTAGATGATATTATGCTTCAGGTTCTAACTCCCGAGCAGTACAGTCTCTTTCAGCGGCTGCCATCTTACGCTTGGGTAGTAAGGCCCGCTTCTACATTTGAAAACCAAGTGGCCAAGCACTAAAACGGTTGTTGCATGCCTATACGAATAGTCTTTGGCCTGCTGCAGTTTCTGCTGTTGGCTACAATTTGCTTTGCTGGCGCCTACCATCTCACTCGACGGCCTCAGTCCGTTGCGGCCCCCAGAACTATTATGGTGGCACCCGGGGTAGAGGAACACACCCTGAGCATGTTGCCCTCGAATTAAACGTGCTGAAGTTGTGCCCTTACCAACCCTAACGCAAAAAGCCACTGCCTGCGCTACATGGCGCGGGCAGTGGCTTTTCGAGGAGTCTTTCAGCTTAGAACTTCAAGCCCAAGTCAAGGGCAAACTCGCTGTTCTTTAGCGTGGCCGAGCTGAAGCCGCGCGAGTCTTCGAAGTAGTTATCAATATTGAGCAAGCCCCGGTGGTAGCTTACTCCACCGAATACTTTGGTGCTTTGCCCTACCTGGTACTCAGTGCCTACGCTCAAGAGTACGCTAGCATCTGGGATGATAACGTGCTTGATAGCTTTGGTTTGACCAGCACTGGTATTACCTGGGTCGGTGTAGTACTTGTCTCCATCTATCTTGCCAGCAATAGCTCCGCCAAGTGTACCGCCCAACTGGAAATAAAGCTTCGTGTCGGTGGCTATATCATTGGTAAATAGCTTTACCGTGAGGGGCACTTGCAGATACTGTAAGCCAATTTTCTGAGTCTGGGTTGAGCGCGTGTTCTCATCGTAGTAAGTTATTTTTCCGCCCTTGCCGGCTAACTCTACTCCTGTGCTGAACGCGTAGTTCTCACCAAAGAAGTAGTCGACTACGAGGCCGCCGCCCAAACTGATTTTGCTAGACTTACTTTGCAACGCGTACTGAGAAGGGGCATCAGCTCGTAGTGAGGTGATGGAAGGCGAAACCTTCAAGCCAATCTCTACCTGTGCCGACGCGCCGCTAATGGTGGCCCCCGTAACCAGCAGGGCAAGGAATATTTTTTTCATGGTAATTACGGAACTGCGTTGGGAAAACACGAAAGGCAGCAATCCACCGTTCGTTTTGGCTAATTTCGCCTTAAAGATAGAAGCGAGATGCACATTCCTGCCCGTATACGCCCTTGGCTTGCAGCCGTAATAGGAGCGGCCGTTTTGGTACTGCCCAGCTGTAACCGCGGCGAAGATGCTTGTGAGCTAGACCCGGAAATTGCCAAAGTGCCCGTTGCGGTGCAATTGGAACGGTTGGAGGTGCCTTTCTTTCAACTGAAAAACAATGCCGATGTAAACCGCTTCGTGGAGACGCATCCGTTGTTTGCCCGGCAAATTCTGCAGGTGCAGCAGTACCCTGCCCAGGCACAGAACGCCACTCTACTCCGCCTCGCCTCTAACCCTGATCTACGACGCCTGTACCTGAAAGCGGATAGTATATTTACTACGCCCAAGCTGGAAGCAGGGCTGAAGCCGCTCTTTCAGCATATTCGCTATTACTTCCCCAGTTTCCAGCCGCCGCTAGTGGAAACGTTTGTGACGGGTCTTAGCCAGCATCTATTTGTAAATGATAGCTTGCTGATGATTAGTCCTGATTTCTTTGTGGGACCAACAGCTAAGTACCGGCCCCAGATGCCGGACTACATGCTGCGTCGGTACACGCCTGACCACCTAATGCCCACAATAGCCCTGGCCATTAGTAGCAAATACAATCAGAAGCAGACCGTCAACCCGACCATGCTTAGCGAGATGGTATACTATGGTAAGAGCCTGTACTTCGCCGAAAAAGTGTTGCCTTGCACAGCCGACTCTCTACTGATTGGCTATACCAATAAAGAAATGGCAGGGGTGGCATTCAATGAAAGCAAGATATGGGCGCATTTCATTGAGAAGAGCTTGCTTTACAACACTGAGTCGTTCACCATTCAGAAGTACGTGGGGGAGCGGCCCAACATTCCCGAAATTGATAAGACGTGTCCTGGTCGGGTAGGAGCCTGGGTTGGGTGGCAAATTGTGCGGAAATATATGGCAGAGCATCCCACCGTAACCCTGCGGCAGTTGATGAGTGAAAAGAATGCGCAGCGCATCCTCAGCGAATCGCGCTACCGCCCCAAACCACGCCGGGCCGAGCGGTAGCAGCAAGGATAGCATGGTGGTCAAAACTCGTAAGTAGATTCTTCCACTCGGCAATTCTCATTGAAATTTGCATGCACATTGCCGTCTTTAGCCAGTACCATACGAACCCAGACTGTCCTGCGACGAGTCGGCATTATTCGTTGCTGGCCCAACTGGCCCGCAAACACCGCATTACGCTCATCACGACCCGCACATGGGAACGACAGCGTCTCACCTATGAGTTTCCGTGGCTGCCAGAGGGGGTGACGATGCGCGCGGCAGAGGTTTCCTATGAGAATAAGATGGGGGTAGCCCGCCGCATTCTGTCTTTTGGGCAGTATGCCGCTTATGCTCTGCGAGAAGGGGTGCGCCTAGAAAAGCCTGATGTTATATGGGGCATTAGCACCCCTCTCACCGCGGCGTGGGCAGCGGCACAAGTAGCGCGGCTGCGTCGGGTACCATGGGTATTTGAAGTGCAAGACTTGTGGCCATCCTTTCCCATTGCTATGGGAGCGGTGCCAAATTTGTTTGCTCAGCGGCGTCTTTTTGACCTCGAAAAAAGCTTGTACCAATCAGCTCGCCATGTTTTGCCCTTGTCACCAGATATGACAAGCTACGTGCGCCAGCTAGGAATCTCGGCTGACAAGGTTACTACTGTACTCAATGGTACTGACCTCGATTTGGCCGCTTGTGCTACTTCTGCTGCGGTAGCCGCATTGCGCCAGCAGCAAGGTCTGGAAGGGCAACGGGTAATTTTGTATGCAGGTACCTTTGGCCGTGCCAATGCTATTCCAACTTTACTTGCGGCTGCTGTTCAACTAGCGCCCCAACACCCTGATGTAACTTGGTTATTTATGGGGCATGGGTTTCATCAGGAAATAGTGGAGCAGGCCGCTGCTACTTACCCTTTCATTCGGTTAGTAGCGCCACAGCCCCGGCACGCTGTCTTTACGTGGTTTCGCCTAGCTGACGTAGCGGTAGTTTCTTTCTTGGGCTTGCCCGTGCTAGATGCTAATTCGCCTGCCAAGTTCTACGATAGTTTGGCCGTCGGAACGCCTGTCATCGTCACCAATGCCGGATGGACGAAAACATTCGTGGAGCAACACCGCTGCGGATGGTACAGCCCCGCAGAAGATGTAGATGCCTTGGTTTTTACAATTGCAACAGTGTTGCGAGATAAAAACTTATTGCGGACTGCTGGTGATGCTGGCAAAGAAGTAGCGCAGAAATATTTCGACCGCCAACAGATAGGAAATATTATTGAGCAAGTATTGGAGAATACCTGCACTCATCAAATGACATGGTAGCGGCCTGCTTTTTATATCTTGGACTATCTAGAACTACTTATAGACTAAGTTGTGCCTAGGTCATCCATCTTGGGGGATGATTTGCGTTTGGAAAGCTTAGGAGACTCCACCAACAATCCTTTTGATACTACGTCGGCATAATACTTACACCACTCTTTTAGTGGGCATATAACGCACTTAGGCTGGCGGGCCACGCAAATGTAGCGACCATGAAGAATCAGCCAGTGGTGAGCTTTTGGTACTAATTCGGTCGGAGTGTAGCGCATTAGCTCCTTCTCAACTGCCAATGGCGTAGCGGCACTGCGGGCTACCAACCCCAGCCGGTGCGATACCCGAAACACGTGTGTGTCTACCGCCATTGCGGGCTGGTTGTAGATAACGGATACCACTACATTAGCAGTTTTGCGCCCCACGCCGGGAAGGCGTTGTAACTCCTCAATGCTACTAGGAACTTCGCCTCCGAACTCTGTAATCAGTAGTCGGCCTAACCCCGCAAGATGTTTGGCTTTGTTGTTTGGGTAAGAGACGCTTCGAATGAAAGGGAAAATATCCTCGGCCGAGGCGGCTCCTAGCTGTTCAGGCGTGGGAAACTGTTCAAGCAAGGCCGGCATGACCTGGTTGACCCGCTTGTCGGTGCACTGGGCACTTAGTACTACTGCAACGAGCAACTCATAGGGGTTAGAGTAAGTAAGCTCCGTTTTGGGCTCTGGAAAGTGCGTAGTGAAGTACTCAATAAAAAGACGAAACCGCTCGGATTTACGCATGAGAAGAAAGTAAGCTACCAGCAAGTATGCGAGAGGCTAGTAGCTGGTGTGCGTAGCCAGTCGTTGAACGCAAAAATGCGGAGTACCGCGAAGTTACCAGATGGTACGCTTCGCGGTACTCCGCACGCATAATGAACTGTATCAGAAGTAGACCTAGCCTTGGCGCATGAAGGTGCGCGAGTATTGCAAAATGGCCGCAGTAGACTGCTGACTAGGAGTGCGCTGGATGCCATTGAGCGTTTGCTGGGCAAGCAGCAGGTCGGCGCAAGTGGCAGCCAATTCAGGGTCATGAAGTAGCGCTTGCTCTACTTCTTTGTACTGCTCAGCTGGCAATTCGTTGTACACGTACCGGAGCAGTGTCTCGTGGGGTAAAGTTTTGATCATAGAAAACGGGTTGTGCGGCCATTTTTTTCCGCAGGTTGATCAGCGCATAACGCATCCGCCCTAGCGCAGTATTAATGCTGACCCCCGTTGCATCGGCAATTTCCTGAAAGCTCATGTCGCCGTAGTGACGCATGATCAGGACTTCTTTCTGCGCCGCGGGCAGCTCCTGAATCAGCTCCCGAAGCCTGGCGTGGGTTTCTTCCCGCGTCATGGTAGCTTCAGCACCTTCTTCTGCCAGCGACAACGAATTAAAGGCGTGACTTGTTGTATCCAAGTTCAACAAAGGGCTACGTTTTTCACGCCGGAAAAAGTCGATGGCCAGATTGTGTGCGATACGGCAAATCCAAGAAGAGAATTTTCCTTCCTCATTATAGCGTCCGCTCTTCATGGTGTGAATAGCCTTTATAAAGGCATCCTGCAGCAAATCTTCTGCTACATCCTCATCACGAACGATAAGCATAATAGTAGTAAACACGCGGCTTTTGTGCCGCTCAAGCAACTGCGCAAAGGCCTCTTCCTGGCCGGCAATATAAAGCGAGATAAGAGCGGAGTCGCTCGGCTGCATGGTTTCCATAAAGGCTACGGGAATTAGAGAACGTAGAGCTTTAGGCCATAGAATGCAGTTGCCGGTGAGAACTAAAGAGTTCGGGAATTGTGAAGGAAGGGTGAAGTGCCGTGTAGAAATCAAATGTAGAAAACAGCAGGGCTAAACACAATGGGTGGCTAGTGTAAAAAGAAAAAAATTTTACACTAATGAAACCTTAACATAAAGCATATTATATATATAATTTGTTGGTATATCAGCTTTTGTGAAGCGCTGAAAAACAAGATAAAAAAAGAATAGTGCCGAAAAAAGCCCGCAGATGCGGGCTTGAAAAAAAGAGTGCCAAAGTTGTGCCAGCTACCGGCGCAGCCGCGCATCCAGGGTGCGTAATTTCGCATCTAATTGGGCTGCCTCGGCCTGAGAATTGGTGCCCAGAGCCGTACTAGCACGCTGGTTTAACCGGTCGGCTAGCTGGCGTAGAACTTGGAGCCGGGCTTCGGTTTGCCGCAGTGTGGCAGTAATGGTAGGGTCAACGGGAATGGAACGACTTGGCACAACAGTAGGAGTAGCACCCGTGACTTTCTGGTCGTACTGTTGAATAGCCTCTGCCGCCATCATATCATCGCGCAGGTTTACTACATCGCCCTGCTGGTTAATGGCTTTACCTTCACCCAATAGCTGACGGGCCCCGTCCTTCGCAACCATAATACCATCCGGTCGCAAAGTAAGACCATTCGTGAATTTGAGAGGAGCAGAAAGTCGAGTAGACTGCCCGGCCTGTAGCTGCATCACGACCCCATTCAGGCGGTAGGCCCCATCTTTCAGGGCAAATCCATTGGCAGTAGTACCAGTAGAGGATTGAGCTTGGCTAGCGGCAGGAACAGCTGTCCACAAACCAGCTAGCAAGAGGACACGAAAAGTAGAAGAGGCGAAGGACATAGTTGGAAGGGGGAGAGGCAAACAGTACAAAAGAGAATACGAAAGGCAGTAGGAACTCGGGTTGCGTTACGCGCTTTCGTAATGCTGACGTCGCGCCAACCACGCTATGGCTAAGCCTTCCTCCGTGAACATACGAAGATGGCAATGGGTATCGGAGGCTAGGGGCACTCCATCCTCCTGGTCAATAGCGCTGAGGTGGGAAGGAGCCATCAAGAACGCTAGGTAAACCCGGCCGCCCAAGCGCCCGGCAAGCGGAGGAATAAATTGGGTTAGAAACCAGTCAGTATCGTCTTCAGTGGGCACGCTACGGCTCGGTAGTCAAGTAGCCAGTAACGACTGCGGCAAGCTACAGCGTGGGTAGCAATGGCCTCATAGCCGGTTTGCACTTCCAGACCACTCAAGGGCCGTTGCCAGCGAACCAACAATACGCCTAGGTCGTCGCGGTGGTGAAGGGTAAGGTAGTCGGGAGCAGGGGTAGGAGCAGCCATGTAGGAGTAGCAGAGAGTGATAAAAGCAGGCGCAGGCAAGAAGCTCTGAGAACTCGCTCGTGCCGCGCATTGCAAGTTCTTTCGCAAGTACTAGCTCGGCCTTTCTCAGGTATTTCATACGACGGACGGTATCAAATGGCCGAACGGAACTTGGCTACCCAAGCAACATCTACTTGACACAAGGGGCCAATTGTGCCAGTGAGCCGGTTCGTAGGGGCTACCTTTACACCTGTTTCTCTGTCTTGCTGCCATGTCCGTGCCTTCCAATTCCTCCGATGCTCCTCATGATCCATACGCTGCCCTGCGAATTTCAGACTTTCGTCGGCTAATCTCAGCGCGCGTGTGCCTCACTATGGCTACCCGTATTCAGGGGCTAGTAGTGAGCTGGCAGATCTTTAAGCTGACTGAAGACCCATTAGCCCTGGGCTTGATAGGGCTGACGGAAGCTATTCCTAGCATCGCTGTGTCGTTGTATGCTGGTCACGTGGCCGACTCCGTAAGACGAAAAAATATTATTGTAGTCACGGTTACGGCGTTGCTGCTCTGTGCCGTGGCACTAACCTTCTTCTCCTCATCCTACGGGGCATCCTTGCTTTCGCAGCATGCCCTGTACGGAGTCATATTCGTTAGTGGTATTGCACGGGGCTTTCTGGGGCCAGCGTTGTTTTCCTTTATGCCTCAACTGTTGCCTACCCGCGACCAATTAGCCAATGCCATCACGTGGAACAGCACCACGTATCAAGCGGCATCGGTATTGGGCCCGGCGGTAGGCGGCTACCTCATCGCGCATTTAGATGTCGCCAACTCCTACCTCGTAGCCACAGTGCTACTTGCTGTTGCTTTGGCGCAGTTTGTTCTCATTGCCTCACGGCCTCTTCCCGTAATGGAAGGAGAACGGCTTAGCCTGCAGGATAGCGTACTGAGTGGTATGCGGTTTATTTGGAACAACCAGTTAGTACTTGCCGCCCTGTCGCTCGACTTATTTGCAGTTCTATTTGGGGGAGCAGTGGCTCTACTGCCAATTTTTGCAGTAGATATTCTGAAGGTGGGTGCGGCTGGCCTCGGTCATTTGGAGGCTGCCCCAGCCGTAGGATCAGTCCTGATGGCTACTTTCCTCACCTACTATCCGCTACGCCGTCATGCTGGGCGTAAGCTTTTATGGGCTGTAGCTGGTTTTGGGGCAGCTACTATCTGCTTCGCACTATCCACTACCATGTGGTTGTCCTTATTCCTGCTGTTCCTAACTGGGGTCTTCGATTCTGTTTCGGTGGTAGTTCGCCAAACCTTGATTCACACCTTTACGCCAGAGCACATGAAAGGCCGTGTATCAGCGGTAAACAACATCTTTATTGGCTCCTCCAACGAAATAGGTTCGTTTGAATCGGGCGTGGCGGCAAAGCACTTAGGAGTGGTGCCATCCGTCATATTCGGCGGAACCGTAACCATGCTAGTTGTAGCGTTTACCGCCTTACGTGCCGATAAGCTGCGTAATCTTGATATGACTCCGGACCGCGTTTCTGCCTAGCAGCACTTAGCAGTGGGTACCTAAAGCCTTGGAGAATATAGAGAATAGGCAGGCGAAATGTGGATAACTGTGTGGATAACTACTCTGTTATCCACCTTGCTCGTCAGTATCAGCATGATAAAAGGCCCCTACCGAAGCTGAATGGCTAAGTAGGGGCCTTATGTATCCCTGAGCACAGGGTTAAGAACGATAAGTCCGTTACCGACTTGCTTGTGCTGATTTAGTGGGTTTCTTAGGCGTTTTCTTAGCGGGTTGCGAGGCGGCCTTATTCACCGTTGTGGGGGTAGCTTGTGGGCGTTTTGTATTGTCGAAGATCCACTCCCGAACGATGTCGAGCGCCTTAGGGGAAAAGGTAGGTTGCTGGGTGCCGTTTATCAAGGGCCAATCTTTGGCCTCAGGTTGAAACCAGTGGTTGACCCCAACAAGCTTATCCGACTTCACCTGCGAGTTGTGTAGGCCCTTCTTCAGAACTCCCAAATTTTGGGCGGGGTCTACTTGGAGGTCAGCCGTGCCGTTGAGGGCCAAGACGGGGCACTTCACATTTGGAAGCAGCACCACCGGGTCAAAGTCTAGGAAGTAACGCGACCAAGGCGAGGTAAGCTGAGCGGCCCGCGCCCGCGCCATTTGGGGGTCTAGGTCGGTGTTATTGAGGCGTAGATAGGCTGCTACTTTACCACGAGCTTGGTTGTCGTTGGGCGTCTGCCGAATGATATCGATCATGTGCTGGTGGAAGTCCAACGCAGCCTTTACCTGGGCGGGGTTAGCTCCAATGAGCCGCAAAATTTCTACCTGCTGACGCACCAAAACATCCCGGCCTGGCAGACCATAGCCGGCCAATGACACAACGAAAGCAGGCGCTGCTGGCTCAGGTTGGGCAGCTGCCAGCAGCGCTACGTTGGCACCCTCACCATGACCAATCAGGCCGATGTGCTGCGGGTCCACTAGGTTGCGGGCGCGCAGGAACGTCATGGCTGCTTGAGCGTCGCCCATCAAATCGGCGGTAGTAGCAGTCAGATAGTTGCCTTGCGACTTACCCACGCCGCGGTCATCGAAGCGGAGTACAGCAATGCCGCGGCGAGTAAGGTGGTCGGCCAGCATGCCAAACATGCGATACTCCTGCTGCTCGGCGTCGCGGTCCTGGGGGCCCGAGTCAGAAAGTAGCGCTACGGCCGGAAACGGACCCGGGCCAGCAGGTATGGTGAGGGTGCCGGCCAACCTGATTTTGGCGACGGCATTCGTAAACATGATTTCCTCCTCGCGGTACGGCGGGGTGAGGCGAGGCTTCTTACTGGCGGTAGCTGTTGCAGAAACTGCGCGCATGAGTGTAAGAGGAACGGAAAGACCTGGTTGCGTCCAGGTGCCTTCCAGTTGAGCCCCACCATTCTTGACTTTACCTATAAAGCGGCTACCAGCTTGCTCAATGTTAAGTGTGATGTCATTTCCCTTCAGTACTACTTCGGCTGGCATCCGGCTGATGCGCTGCTGAGGAGCATCCAGTGCCGCATAGTACGTGCCATTAGTCAAGGGCACGAGGGTAATAATTAGGTCAAGCGTACCACCGGGTACTTTCAAAGGGCCCTTCCATTGTCCGTTTAGGATAGGGGCCGGATCAGGCGAAGGCAGGCGCTTGGCTAATACTGGGAGTACGTGTCCCAGAACGAGCAAGAACGAACACAGTACGAATAGAGTTTTCCTCATAAAGTCAAATTCAACAATGGTATCTTACCGTAATAGGGCAGTAAGAGAACGGAAAATACCAACTTTACCGAATACATACCAGCCACACGCGGCTCGCCTAGCAAGAAGGGCGCCAGCACAGCTGAAAGGGCCGAAAAAGTTGGACACGAGAATCTGTCTAACACTTGAAACCGCATCTGGTTTGCACTATACTTGTTCTATATCACTATGGTGGCAAATAAAGCTGGTAATCAATAATCTTACGAATGCTATGAGGTGCAAAGTCTCATAATGGGATGACAACGACGGTAGTTTGCACTCAACCTAGTACCTTGGGTGACTTCGTATCTGTCCATTTCCTTGTTTACCTATGCTTACTGCTACCATCCGTGGGTTTGGGGGCGCGCTTTTGCTAGCACTGCGTGCGGTTTTCCCAACCTTAGCCCAAACTAATCCACCCATCAACCCCCAGCAGTGGGCCAACGAATTGCGTGCCTTTGCCCAGCAGGACAGTAGCAACCCTCCACCCAAAAATCCTATCCTGTTTTACGGTAGTTCTTCGATTCGAAAATGGGAAACTCTCAAGGCTGATTTCGCTGGACAGCCAGTGCTCAACCGTGGCTTCGGCGGTTCCCGCTTCCCCGATGCCCTGTATTTCTTCGACAAACTAGTAGTAGCCTATCAGCCACGGCAAGTAGTACTCTATGAGGGCGACAACGACATTGGCTCCGGTGCCACGCCTCAGGAGGTATTTCAGTCGTTTCTGGCATTTGAGAAGTTGATGCAGCAGAAGCTCCCCAATGTGCCGCTCGTATTTTTGGCCATTAAGCCTAGTCCTTCGCGCTGGGCACTTTATCCCAAAGTGCAGGAGGCCAACCGCCTGATTAAAAACTACATCGAGCAGCACCCAAAGCGCCTGCGTTTTGTGGACACGGCTACCCCCTTGCTCGGCCCCAACGGCAAACCCCGCCCCCAGTTCTACGTGTCGGACAGCCTGCATATGACACCCGCAGGTACACTGTGTGGAAGGCAGTAGTAGGGAAGGGGCTAAAAAGGTAGTTAAAAATCTACTGGCTAGGTATATAGCTTTTCTTGTTCTGGTAGCTTCTCAAAAACGTATAGTGCCTTGCTTACATAGCCCTGATTGCTGAGGCTAGCTCCTAAGCCTTTTGCTATAAAGAGAGGATAAGGGATTATAGCTACTAGATAGGCGGTGCTACAATGTTATGAATTTGCGGACAGCAAGTAGTGGTTCTGTGCAGAGGTGTTTCTTACCCGCAGCTATCCACTGTACCTTCGCCTGCCTAAACCGCTTCCGCCGGAAACCAAACCCCCGGCCGTCGTTGTTTACCGACCTATGGCCGATAACTCCGCTTTGCAAGTAGCCGCCCCCGCGGCTGATCCCATTGACCAGCTCGACCCGCGCGAGTTCATCCTGATAAAGAACGCCCGGGTTCACAACCTCAAAAACTTGAGCGTGGCGCTGCCGCGCAATAAATTCATCGTTGTCACGGGCTTGTCGGGCTCTGGTAAGTCTTCGCTGGCGTTTGACACGCTGTATGCCGAGGGGCAGCGCATGTACGTGGAGAGCCTCTCGTCGTATGCCCGCCAGTTTTTGGGCCGCATGGACAAGCCCGACGTGGACTATATCCGCGGCATCTCGCCGGCTATTGCCATCGAGCAGAAGGTCAGCATCAAGAATAACCGCTCCACAGTAGGCACCAGCACCGAAATCTACGACTACCTCAAGTTGCTGTTTGCCCGCGTGGGTCGTACGTTTTCGCCGGTGAGCGGCGAGCAGGTTCGGAAGGACAACGTAGCGACGTAGTAGACTACCTCTTTCGTTTGCCCGAAGGCACGCGAGCAATGATTCTGGCGCCGCTGTTGCCTAACGAAGACGGTCGGCCGATGAGTAAGGAGCTGGACTTGCTTCTGCAGAAAGGTTATAGCCGGGTTGTTGTAAACAACGAGACGGCCTTCATTGAGGAGTTGATTGCGGAAGGCCAGCCGGAAGTGCAGGGCGACGTGTTCATTATGGTTGACCGGGCTGTTATTCAACCCGGCGACGAAGACCTGATGTTCCGCCTGTCGGACTCCGTACAGACGGCTTTCTTCGAGGGGCATGGCACCTGCCTAGTAAAGCTGGATGAGGAAACCCGCACCTTCTCCGACCGGTTTGAACTGGATGATTTGGTGTTCGAAGAACCCAGCGTCAACTTCTTCTCCTTTAACAATCCCTACGGTGCTTGCCAGACCTGCGAAGGTTTCGGCTCCGTGTTAGGCATCGACGAAGACCTCGTAATTCCGGATAAGAGCCTGACGGTATACGAAGGGGCTATTGCTCCTTGGCGCACTGATAAGCAGAGTGAGTGGCTGAAGCCCCTGCTAAAAAACGGCATCCGCTTCGATTTCCCCATTCACCGCCCGTACAACGAACTCAGCGAAGCCGAGCGCACCTTGCTGTGGAAAGGCAATAAGTACTTTGAAGGACTTGATGCCTACTTCAACTGGGTATCGACTCAGACGCACAAAATCCAGTACCGGGTGCTGCAAAGCCGCTATCGGGGCCGCACTACCTGCCCCGACTGCCGCGGTACGCGTTTGCGCAAAGATGCTCAGTACGTCAAGATCAATGGCAACAGCATCACGGATCTGGTACTGCTGCCTGTGAGCCGGGCCCTAGAGTTTTTCCAGAACCTCGACCTGCCTGAGCACGAGGCCAAGGTAGCCGAGCGCCTCGTGACCGAAGTAACCAACCGCCTGGAGTATCTAAACCGCGTAGGGTTAGGCTACCTTACCTTAAACCGCTTGAGCAGCACGCTCTCGGGTGGGGAAAGCCAGCGTATTTCATTGGCCACGTCGCTCGGCTCGGCGCTGGTAGGTTCCATGTACATCCTTGACGAGCCCAGCATTGGCCTGCACCCCAAGGATGCGGAGCAGCTTATAGGCGTTCTGCGCTCCTTACAGCAGCTTGGCAACACCGTCATTGTAGTGGAGCACGAGGACAAGATGATGGAACAGGCTGATCAGATCATCGACATTGGCCCCGAAGCGGGTAGTGGCGGTGGCATGCTGCAGTTCCAGGGTACTTATGCCGAAGTACTAGCCTCCGATACCTACACGGGTCAGTACTTGAGCGGCCGCATGGAAGTAGCTGTGCCCACAAGCCGTCGGCCTTGGCGCAACGCCTTGGAGCTGACGGGTGCCCGCGAGAATAACCTCAAGAACGTATCGGTGAAATTTCCGCTGAACGTGATGACCGTGGTGACGGGCGTATCGGGCTCGGGCAAGTCTACCCTAATTCGGCGTATTCTGGCTCCGGCTCTGCTCAAGCAACTAGGCGGTGGAGCGGGCGAAGCTACCGGCAAATTCGACCGGCTAACTGGTGTGAATGGGCAGGTGACGCACGTAGAGTTTGTGGACCAAAACCCTATTGGCAAAAGCAGCCGCTCAAACCCGGTGACGTACGTGAAAGCATACGATGCCATCCGGACTTTGTTTGCTGACCAGCAACTAGCCAAAGCACGGGGCTTCAAACCGTCGCACTTCTCCTTCAACATTGATGGCGGCCGCTGCGAGGTATGCCAGGCGAAGGCCAAGTAAAGATTGAGATGCAGTTCATGGCCGATATCTACCTGACGTGTGAGGCCTGCGAGGGACGCAAGTTCAAGCAAGATATTCTGGACGTGAAGTTTCAGGACAAGAGCATCAACGAGGTGCTGGAAATGACCATTGAAGACAGCATTCAGTTCTTCAAGGACCAGCCTAAAATCGTGGAGCGCCTCCGGCCCCTGGACGACGTCGGACTTGGCTATATCCGCCTGGGGCAGTCGGCTAACACGTTGTCGGGTGGCGAAGCTCAGCGCGTGAAACTGGCGTCGTTCCTGACCAAGGGCAATACCTTACAGAACGATAAGATTCTGTTCATCTTCGATGAGCCTAGCACCGGCCTGCACTTCCACGACATCAACAAGCTGATGACGGCATTGAATGCACTAGTGGAGCAAGGAAACTCGGTGCTCATCATTGAGCACAATATGGACATCATCAAGTGCGCTGACTGGGTTATTGACTTGGGCCCGGAAGGGGGTATCAACGGCGGGCACTTGCTGTTTGAAGGCACGCCAGAAGAAATGGTTAAGCTCAAGGATACCAACCACACAGCACGGTTCTTGGCCGAGAAGCTGTAAAGCGCACTCTCTACAACAAGAAGCCCGGCTGTATCTACAAGGATACAGCCGGGCTTCTTGTTGTGGGAGTAGAGTAAGATAGAATGTGAGCTGGTGCGAGCCGCACTTCAACTAAAGTCTGTAAAGCTTGCGTAGGGAGATTTGCACTACTTCCTTGTTCTTCACTTCATGAATTCGCATCTCTCTTCCCAAGCTGCTTTTGATGCTCTTGTAGCTCCCACCCAAAGTCGTGTTTGGCGCTGGGCTGCTACGGCTGCTATTGCCGCCAACCTCGCGCTCAATTACGTGTCGCAACGCTACCCCTTCAATGGGCAAACAAACGGGCAGGTATCTTATAAATACCCAACGCCACTTACGCCGGCAGGCTACGCGTTCAGCATCTGGGGGCTGATATTTCTGGGCTTAGCTTTTTACGCCATTTGGCAGCTACTTCCCGCTCAGCGCCGTAACCTGCTTCCCGATGCTGTGGCGCGGCCCTTGGTGCTTGCAAACCTGATGACAAGCTTATGGCTGGTAGTGTTTGCGTATGAACTCTTGGTGCCGAGCATGGTAGTAATGTTGCTAATCTTGGCTAGCCTAGCGGTGGTATATGGTCGGACGCGGCACTTCGTGCAGCGGGGCGAGGCCCCGTGGTATAGTAGCGTAGCATTTGGCCTGTACTTGGGGTGGATATCGGTGGCAACGGTAGTAAACGTAACCCTGGGCATAGGTACCAAGTGGCAGCCCGCGGCGGCGCAAGCCATTGAAATAGCTATTGTGCTGGTAGGCATTACAGCCGGTGTGGCCCTGAACGTGACCAAGAAATTTCGGGAGTTTGCCTACCCCGCTGCCGTAGCCTGGGGCCTGTTGGGCATTTGGGCCGCCCGCCGTGCCGCTGCCGATACGCTGGTACTGGCTTGGATGGCGCTGGCCGCGGCTGCGCTGGTAGCCATTGTTGGCCTGGTACTCGTGTGGTGGGGTAGGCGCAAGGCTAGCCGTAGCCGGTAGCAGTAGCAACTGCCGGCAGGTAAATCTGCTTTCATTGGAGCACATCCTGCTAACTTGCGGGTCAACCCCAACCTCAACCCTTTCCGCTATGCGTAAGAATATTGTGGCCGGCAACTGGAAAATGAATACCACGTTGCAAGACGGTCAGGCCTTGATTTCCGAAATTGTGAACATGGTGCAGGACGAAGTAACTGGCTCCCAAGTGGAGGTAGTGGTGTGCCCGCCCTTCCCATTCCTGACGACTATTGGCAAGCAACTCCCCGAAGGGGGCCGATTCCACCTGGGTGCCCAAAACTGCCACCAGAAAGAAAGTGGTGCTTTCACTGGTGAAGTGTCGGCCAAAATGCTGCAGTCGGTAGGAGCCGAGTACGTAATTCTGGGCCACTCCGAGCGTCGTCAATATTTCGGTGAGGACGATGAGCTGCTGAGCCAGAAGCTAAAAGCAGTTCTGGCAGCTGGCTTGAAACCAATTTTCTGCGTAGGCGAGAGCCTGGAAACCCGCGAGGCGGATGATACCTTTAACTTCATCAGCAAGCAGCTCCAAGACGGCTTGTTTCACCTCTCTAACGAGGAATTCGACCAAGTAGTAATTGCCTACGAACCCATTTGGGCCATTGGCACCGGCAAAACGGCTACTAGTGCACAGGCACAAGAAGTTCACGCCTTCATTCGCGAACAGATTGCCCGCGCCTACGACGCAGAGGCTGCTGAAAACACCACCATTCTCTACGGAGGCTCGGCCAACGCCCAGAATGCTCGGGAGCTATTTGGTCAGCCTGATGTAGATGGAGGTCTCATTGGCGGCGCTTCTCTCAAGTCGCGCGATTTCACGGAAATCATCAAGTCGTTCTAAGCACGTGGTGGCATACTTGCCCGAACTAAACTTGGTCGGATAATTGTCCTTGGGACGAGGTATATCCCCTTGCTATGCTCGCATCTGTTCTGTTTTCTGGTTTGCTGGCGCTCAGCCCATTTCAGCCGGCCCCGCGCGTGCCCTTCGTGGCAGCTACCCAACCGGTAAGCGTTGAGCCCTGCCGCATCTATGGGTCGGTGTACCTGGAAACGGACCCGCGTCGTAAGAACTACTGTTTTGGCACTCTCTACATAGAGGCCGAGGACACCTTCGCTGATGTGCTAGTGTACAAGGAAACCAACAAGCTCTTCGCCGACAAAGCCGGGCTATGGTACATCACCGATTCTCCCAGTTTCGCGGACTACTCCTTGTTTGTAACGCCCCAGCGTAACCTGGCCGACTTTGCCATTTACTTCACCAAGGTACGTTCCTTTGCCGGCTGTCGGCAGCAGTAGTGAAGAGCAGCTATACAAAATGAAAAGCCCCGTCCTATGCCAATAGGGCGGGGCTTTTTGCTGCTAGTCACACAGTGTCTGCCCAGGCAGAAGTTACTACCTTGGCCTACCCGATATAGGTACAGAATGCTTAGTATCTGCCACGCAGTTTATTGTCAATGGAAGTAGAACTTCGTCAGCTCACGAAAGCTTTTGGGGCCAAAAGTATCCTGCGTGACGTAAGCCTCAGCGCCCACACGGGCTACTGTGTAGGTGTGCTAGGCCGCAACGGAGCCGGCAAAAGCACGCTTTTCAATTTGCTTACCAATGTGCTCTTGCCCACCAGCGGTGAAATACTGCTAGACGGTACTGCTATGGGCGAAACATTTCCGGTGGCGGTCAAGCGCCGTATTGGCGCCCTCATCAACCAAGGGCACCTTGTAGAGCAACTCACCGCCGAAGAGTACCTGCAGTTCGTAGCCCGAATCTATGAGCTACCCGACGCTACAGCCCGCATCAACAGTCTGCTCGGGCACTTGCTGGAAGACTACGACAATGTACGACGCAAGCGCCTTAGCTCCTTTTCCACTGGTATGAAGCAGAAAGTGGCCGTTGCCTCCTGCCTGCTTCACCGCCCTGAGCTGTTGATTCTTGATGAGCCTTGAACGGATTGGACATCTTCTCGGCAGAGCGCATTCTGGAGCTGCTAGGCAGCTACCGCAGCCAGTGCCTCACGTTCGTGTCCTCACACAACTTGGCGCACATTGAGAAAATAGCCACGCATCTGTTGATTCTCGACGACAGCGAAGTAAAATACTGGGGCTCGATGGCTGACTTCCTGCGCGGGCGCGAGGCTTACCTCAACGACGCATTGCTTCAACTGCTGCACCCGGCCTCCACCTCTGCCCAGGACCTGACATGGCTCACGACGGAACGCTAGGGCACTTTCTTCCCTATTTGCTGAGTCGCCGCCTAAAAGCCGTGCTCTGGCCCGATGCTGGCGAAGGGCGCGCTGCCCTCATCTTGATAGCGTCGTTGTGTGTGCTCTACGGGGTGGGCATGGCTTTCATGCTGAACCGAGAAGCGTCGCTACCCGAGGGCTTTGCCAAGCAACTGCTATTCCTGATAAATGGCATATTCTACCTGTCGGCCTTGCTAGTAGACTTTATGCCCACCTACAGACCCGTGCAGCGGCCCTTACCCGACCATTTTCCGGTGTCGGGTAAGCACAACATGGTTACGGCCTTTCTGCTGGATCTAATTACCGTACGTCGGCTTATCCTGCTTCTGTTTCTGCTGGTAGCACTAGTGGGTGCTCCGCGCGCCTGGCGCCCGCTTGGCCTCAACCTATTAGTTCTACTCAGTGCAGCTACGGTTAGCTTCAATCTACGCCTGCTGCTGTCAATGGGGCGGTGGCGTCATTCATTGTTTGCCTTAAACCTACTGTGTCTAGTAGCGGCGGCTGGTTGGCTGAGCACATTTATTACTCTTCCCTTCGCCACTACCGCGCTGACCACATTGGCCATAGCAGGCCCACTAGTGCTGTGGGGTGTGGCGCTGGCCGGGCTAGGGGAGAAGTTTAGTAGTCGTTACCTCGCCACGACCCCTGAAAACAAGACCGCAAACCAATTGCTGGCCCGTCTTTCACCAGAGTGGAAGGCTTACCTGCGCAAGTGCTGGCCGGCACTGTCTATTGCACTCGTTTTCAAAGTGACAATTCTGGTCCTTAGCAGTAGAATGACAGCCAAACATGGTGACCCACTGAACGGTATCTTTTGGATGACCTTCCTGCCAACCATTAGCTTCACTTACGTTAACAATAATCTTTTCGGAGCAGTAGGGGCAGTGGCTGCGAATGAAATTGCTCGGTTGGGCCTAACGAAACGGCTACTGCACTTGTACTTGCGGCTGGTGGGCCCAGTGCTTTTGGCTGACTGCTTGGTGTCAGCGGTGGCACTGCTGACGTTGTTCCCGCAGGGGCGCTGGAATTTACTGGGCCTGCTACCGTTGGCAGCGGGCACTCTGCTAGTACTAGGCCTATGGGGTAGTCTCTATAAGGCCAAAGTCATCAGCAAAAGCATTGACTTTACGAACATGCGAGGCAATGCTTCTACCCTGATAAACCTGCTTAGCATAGCATCTGGGGCAGTGCTGTATTTTGTGCCGTGGTGGTGGGTACGTGTAGGTTTTGCTGCGCTGGCAATGGCTACGGCTTGGGTGCCGATCAGGCGTGTAATGCGCAATGAGGGTGCTCTCCGGCGCCAGCTCTGGCACAACTTGAAATTCTAAGCCTCTATTGGCCGCATCAAATCTGTATTTTTGCACTGAAGTTGCCGTCCGGGTTAGTTGGGCGGCATTTTCGTTTCTCCTGATACCCCTCTGCCAACCATGGATTTTATTGAACTGAGCGTGAAGGCTCCCCGCGAGCTGTCTGATATACTAGTAGCTGAGTTAGCTGAGCTTGGCTTCGATACCTTCGAGGACAACGATGATGGCTTTTGCGCCTACACGACGGAGGATGTGTTTAACCCCGATGATGTGGCGGAGGTCATGAGCCGCTACGAGGGAATAGGGGAGCTGGAGTATTCTCATCGGGTTATCACCCGCCAAAATTGGAATGCCGAGTGGGAGAAGAATTTTCAGCCCTTGGTCATTGCCGATAAGGTGTCGGTGCGGGCACCCTTCCACGAGGCCCGACCCGATCTGGAGCACGAAATTGTGATAATGCCGCGCATGTCCTTCGGCACCGGCCATCACGACACGACGGCTCTCATGATTACCAATCAACTGCACATCGACCACCAAGGCAAGCGTGTATTAGACATGGGCTGCGGCACCGGCATTCTGGCCGTAATGGCCGTGCAGCTCGGCGCCGATTACGTGCTAGCCGTGGACGTAGAGCCCTGGACCGCCGAAAACGCTGCCGACAACGCCGCAGAGAACAACGTGCAGGACAAGGTAGAAGCTCGCTTGGGGGACGTAACCGCGCTGGAAGGAGAAGCTCCGTTTGATATCATTCTGGCCAACATCAACCGCAATGTACTGCTGGAAGATATGGGTGCGTATGCAGGCCACCTCAAGCCGGGTGGCCCCATTCTGTTTTCTGGTTTCTATGAAGAAGACCTCCCGCTGATTCGCGCGGCGGCCGAGAAAGCAGGCTTCCAGTATGAAAGTCACCGCACCCAAAATCACTGGGTTTCGGCCGTGTTTCGGCAGCCCGCATAACGCCTTACGCAAGAAGGCAGAAGCGACACCACCCGCGCAACAATCTTGCGCGGGTGGTGTCGTTTTAGGAGCTACCGTAGCGGCACGATGCCGAGCTGTAGGAGCTAAGGGCACCCGGTTGAGCCTCAGAATGGTACAAAAGTAGGGCCCCTTATGATTGTGGTTAGGGGAGAGGCGAAGTGGCCTAAAAAGTGCAGGGTTTTGTCGAAATTGTAGGCGATTAATAAGGCTTTGACGAATTTGATATGAAGCGTACCGTTTTTGGATGGGTTTGTGCGCTGCTAGTAAGCCTAAGCTCTTCGGCTTGGGCGCAGCAGCCAAAGACCCAGCCACCTTCTAAACAAGCGGCCGGGGCGGCTCCGGCAGCACCAGCATTGCCCAAGTTTGCGGGCAAGCTGAGCAGTGAGCCGCAACAATTCATGGTGGATGTGCAGTCAATGATGGCTACCACCAACAACACTACCTCTAAGGCCGCCGGCACGCGTTTGCAGCAACTGTGGGCCACTAATAAACTCACGGCTACGCACCAGCGCTACATTATTGCACTGAGCCAGTACATGCTCACGCGGAAGTTCCGGCCCCGGCCTCACTTCGAGCATTTCTACACGGCCATTGCCGCGGGCGCGCAAGTACAGAACTTCTCCGATCAGCAGATGACGGAGTTCTTGAATGTGGTAGGCAAAACGTTGGAGAAGGAGCAGCCCACCGACGCGAGAAGTTTCTGGCCGGTTCCGCGCAGTTTCTGGATACGAAGTTTCTGTACAAATCCCGTTACAACACGTTGCGGGTAGTAGGGGGCACATTCAGCTACGCCTACAACGAAACCGACATGCCTTCTATGGCGCCCCCGGCTCCTCCGGCAGCCCCAGTAACAGCGGCCGTCACTACCAAGCCGCTCAATACCAAAGCAACCCCCAAGAAGAAGGCCGACGCCTGGGGCGATGAAGATTTGTGGGGCGACGATCAGAAAACTACCAAAGCCACCGATTCTGGCTGGGACGCTGCCGCCACTCCTTCATATGATACCTACCTGGCACCCTCTACGCGCGGGCCAGTACTCATCATTAAAGACGCCGACCTGTTTATGGCGTCGGGGAGCGACTCTATCTACATCCGTAAAACTAGTGGAGCAGTAATTCCCACTCGCAGCCGCTTTGTCGGCTACGGCGGGCAATACGCCTGGCAGGTAAACAACAATCCCGTGACGGCAGACTTGGCGGCGTACGACTTTGACATCAGCCGGGCCGAATTTGTGGCTAACCCTGTGACGCTCACGTACCCGGCCGTGCTGGAATCACCCGTGAAAGGGTGGTTTGCCTACCGCAGCATCAAGAAAAAAACAGCTACAACGGATACGGGTTACCCGCGCTTTATTTCTGCCACTAACAACGCCCGGGTTAAGAACATCGGCGACAACATTCGCTACTATGGTGGTTTCTCTTTATCCGGCAACCGTGCACTCTCAGCGTCGCTTGATGGGGCGTTGTCGCGCATTATTGTGGAAGTGGACGGCAAGCCTAAGTTTAAGGCCTCTTCCCGCGCGTACGTTCTCGGCGACACAATTATCACGGCCCAGCATGCTGGCGTTACCATCTACCAGGACAAGCAAGACTCGCTTACCCACCCCGGCGTAAAGCTGAAGTACACCAAGAAGCAGCAAGTATTGCAGCTAACCCGAGAGGAAGGCCTGTACAAATCGACGCCTTATTACGACTCCTACCACCAAATGGAGGTGGCGGCGGAGTTGCTGACCTGGCCCGTGCGGACCCCCTACATCGACTTCTCTATCCTGACGGCTAAAAACCAAGTTACCGCCAACTTCGAATCGAAGGAGTTTTACACCAACACCCGCTACCAGCAGATCAAGGCCATCAACAAGATTCACCCCTTGCAGATGGTAGTAGCTACAGCCAGAGCCACGGCAACGTACGGTTGTTTACCATTCAGGACATGGCCACGGCCTTGAGTCTGAAGCCGGATAACTTGCGTTCAGCTATGGCGGGCTTGGCCCGTGACGGCTACATACAGTGGTATCCCCAAACCGATCAGGTAGTGCTGTTTCCCAAGGCTACGCACTACGTAAACTCTTCACGGGGTAAGAAGGACTACGACCACATTGCCATCAAGAGCTTGTCGCCTTCGGGTAAGAATGCTACCCTCAACCTGCAAACCAATGACTTATTGGTGCGCGGTGTTGACCGTTTCAACTTCTCTGACGACTCGGTGACCGTGTTTGTGAAGCCCGATTCCAGCGTCATTCGCATCCAAAAAAACCGGGGAGTGCTGTTCAATGGTACGGTAGTCGCCTCGGCCTTTATCTTCAAAGGAAAAGAGTTTAAGTTCGACTACGATGGCTTTTACATTGATCTGGTAAAGATTGACTCCATCATTGTAAAGGGTAAAGGCTCGCGGGGTTCGGTAATGAAAGCGCGCAAGGACACCGACTTTACGCTTACCAACAAAAAGAAAACCTCGGCTGGTCGTCTCTACATCAATGCTCCCAACAATAAATCGGGGCGTAAAAAGCTGGGAGCCTACCCTTCCTTCGATGCCAGCACCGGGGCGTATGTATTCTTCGACAAGCCAGAAGTGCTAGGTGGCGCTTACGACACCACCATGTATTTCGACATTCCGCCGTTTAAGCTCGACTCGTTAAATAACAAGAACCGGGCAGCGGTAGGATTTAAGGGAACGTTTGTGAGCGGTGGCATCATGCCTAACTTCCAAACTAAGCTCACCCTACAGGAAGATGGCTCTTTGGGTTTTAATTACAACGTGCCGAAAGAAGGATTCCCGCTTTACGGTGGCAAAGGGCGCCTATTTAACAAGGTGACCATGAGCAACCGTGGCTTGCAAGGCATTGGCAACGTGAAGTACCTGACCGGCGACTTCACCAGCGACCAGTTTATTTTCTACCGAGACTCTGTGGTAACGGTTGGTAAGTCGGGTACCATTCTGCCCGGTCCGCTGAACGGGACGGAATACGCGAAAGTAAGCCTGCTGCCCGGTTACCAAATGAAGTGGGCCGTGAAGCAAGACTCTATGTATTTGAGCAGTGCCGACGGTAGCCAGGCCCAGAACTTAAAGCTGTACGACAACACCTACGGTTTCAGAGGTACACTGGCCTACACACCAGGCGGCCTCTACGGAAACGGCCGGGTAGATGGTCCGCAGTCGTTTATTCGTTCTACGGCGCTGCTGTTTAAGCCTACGCGCTACATCGGCAAAAATTCCACCCTTAGCATTAAGTCTGCGGAGGTGAACAAGCCTGCTCTGACGGCCAACAACGTATCGTTTACCTCGGACCTAAAAGCGGGTAACACGGAATTTGCCCGGGAGGAAGGCGATAACAAGTCTAGTATTGATCTGCCGTACTCTCAGTACCGAACTACCCTCTCGGGTGGTAAGTGGGACTACAAAAAGAAGCTGGTGCAGTTGCGCGTAGCGCCCGGCGCCGACTCCTCACGTTCCTTCTTCTACAGCACCAAGCCCGAGCAGCATGGCTTGAAGTTCCAAGCCGCTACGGGCCAGTACGACCTGAGTCGCTACCGCCTGGTAGCGGGTGGAGTGCCCCGCATTGCCGCCGCCGACGCCTGGATTTCGCCCGACTCCAACAAAGTGTACATCCTGCCCAACGCGGAAATGCGGGCCTTCCAAAATGCCGAAGTGGTGATGGATACCCTGCACAAGTACCACAGCTTGTACAAAGGCGAAATCAAAATTCAGTCGCGCAATGCTTTTACCGGCAATGCCCTGTACAGCTATAAAAACGCTTCTGCTGATTCCTTCGCCATCAAGTTCGCCAACTTCGCCGTCGATTCTACGGCTATGCTAGCTATGAGCGGCAAAGCCGGCAAAGCAAGCCGTGGCCTGCTCAAGCGCAACACAACGGGGGATGAGCTACCAGCGTCGCCGCCTACGACGGCCGTTGCTACCTTACTCGCCACCGACAAGTTCCGGCTGGCTCCGCGCATTGCTTACCGTGGTGGCGTGAAGATGAACTCGCAGAAGCGAGGCTTTATTTTCGATGGACAAGCCAAGCTGGATTTTGTGAAAAACCCAGCCTCGTCGGACTGGTTTGCGGTGCAGGATAGTATTGACCCGAAAGGCATTCGCATCAAGCTAGGTGAGCCCAAGGCGGAGGATGGTACCCCCATGCTCACAGGCTTGTTCTTGGCCGATAATACGACGAAGGTGTACCCGCTGTTTGTAGCCCCCAAGCCCGGCGTCACCGACCTGAACATCTTTGAAGTAGATGGCACACTGACGTACGACCAGAAGAAACGGCAGTACGCCATCAGCCGCCACGAGGCTACCGACCCAGATGTGTACGAAGGCGCCGTAATGACCCTGAACGACTCAACTGGAGCTTTGAATTTCCGGGGTAAGCTCAACCTAATCAACTCCAACAAAGACTACACGCTGGCCGGCGCCGGCCTAGGCTATGCCAAACCCGACAGCGCCATCTACGACCTAGACGCGTTCCTGACCTTCGATATTAACCTGCCTGAAAAAGCGGTGGAAGCTATGGGCAACGATATGGCTACTAATGCCAAGGGCTTGCCTGAGGCGCTGGTTGGCTCACAGGCGCAGCTGTATAAGATGGCGGAGTTCATTGGCAACAAGGCTACCCTGGAATACAGCAACCGCAAAGGGAACTATACGCCCCTACAAAAGGTGTCGCCTAAGTTTCTGCATACACTGGTGCTTAGCGAGGTGAAGCTGCGCTGGAACGAGAAGTTCAAGGCCTGGTACTCAGTTGGAAAGATTGGCCTAGTAAGCATTGGTAAGAAAGATATCAATGCCATGATTGACGGCTACATTGAAATCAAGCGGGAAAGCACCGGCGACGCGGTAGAGCTATACTTGGAGGCCGAGCCCCAGACGTGGTACTACCTCAAGTACCAGAACAACGTGATGCTGGCCAAAGCCCAACATGGTTCCTTCGATGAAATCATTGGTCTGAAAGCGAAAGGCGACTACAACACGGCTACGGAGTACGGCTTCTATCTCGGAGATGACCAAGAGGTGCAAACTTTCCTCAACCACTTCCGCAAAGACTTCCTTAAAGAAACAGGTAAGCGCAAAGTGAACGTGGCCCAGCCACAGAGCACCGGCAACTTCGACTTTATGGAAGGAGGCGACAAGAAGAAAAAGAAGAAAAACAAAGAGGACGTCGTAGCTGACGATGCTAACGCTGATGCCGCGCCAGTTGAGGAAACGGGTAAGAAAAAGAAGAAAAAGGATGAACCCGCAGCTGATGCTGACCCGGCCGATGCTCCCATGGAGGACACTGGCAAAAAGAAAAACAAGAAGGCCGATGTAGCCCCAGCAGACGATGCCACGGCGCCAGCGGATGAGCCGAAGAAAGAGAAGAAGGAAAAGAAAGTGAAGGAGAAGAAAAAAGACCCCAACGACCCCTTCGGCGACGAATAAACAAAACCGCCCTGCTGGCTTGCTAGCAGGGCGGTTTTGTTTGTAGGGAGGCCAAAGCAAACAATACTCTGCCGAGAATACTCTGCCCCAACCCCTCTACTATTGCCGCGTATCTTTGTCCTATAGCTCGACACCTACTCCCACCCGTCCATGAATTTTCCCCTCATTTTAGGGTTGCTGCTGGCAGCCTACCTTATTGGTTCCATCCCAACGGCTTTATGGGTAGGCCGGGCGTTTTTCGGGCTCGATATCCGGGAGCATGGGTCGGGCAACTCCGGGGCCACCAACACCTTCCGGGTGCTGGGCAAGAAGCCCGGTTCCTTCGTAATGGCTGTGGATGTGCTCAAAGGGTGGGCCGCTACTTCCCTAGCTCAGGTCATGCTCAACCAAGGGGCTATTCTACCCGATCAGCTACTGTATTACCAATTGGCCTGCGGCGTGCTGGCCGTGGTGGGGCACATTTACCCCATCTGGGCCGGGTTCCGGGGTGGCAAGGGGGTAGCCACCGTGTTGGGCATGATGCTGGCCATTGCCCCCGCTACGGTGGGCGTGTGCATTCTGGTATTTATCACGGTGCTGCTGATTTCGCGCTACGTGTCTCTGTCCTCCATGACGGCCGGAATCGTGTTTGCCCTACTCCAACTGCTACCCCAGTTCCGCCCCGATAACTCGTTGTTGCTCTGGTTTGGCTTTGTGCTGGCCGCTCTGCTTGTTTACACCCACCGGGCTAACATTGGCCGCCTGCGCGCCGGCACTGAAAGCCGCGTGCCCATGCCGTGGGATAAGAAGTAGATATATGAGTTACAAATGCGCTTGCTGCGGCCAAATACACGAAGGGTTACCAGATATTGGGTATTCTGCACCTTGGCCGATGTACACTATCCCAGAAGACAAGCGAGAGAGTCTGGTCTCTCTGAAGAATGACACTTGTGTCATCAATAAGGAAGAGTTCTTTATCCGTGGAGTGTTGGAGATACCCATAATAGGGCAAGAAGAAACCCTTGGCTTTGGGGTTTGGGTTAGTCAATCAGAGAAACATTTTAACTGTTATCTGGAAAATCCAGATATAGATGAAATAGGCCCGTTTTTCGGGTGGCTATGTACAGAAATAAAGGTTTGTGCGCCCACGCTCAACCTTAAAACCAAGGCGCACTTCCAAGGCAACGGACAGCGGCCAATTATTGAACTAGAGCCTACTGACCACCCATTAGCTGTAGCTCAACGCGAAGGCATAAGCTTAGACAAAGCATGGGAAATTGTACATGAATACCTTCCGAAGGAGTGAGCTATCTACCAAAGCTCCTTTCCTACCTTTGCCCTCCTAGCAATTCCAACCAACCCCACCGCCGCATGGCTTCCTACCTCGAGCAGAACCAAGAGCGTTTCCTGAGTGAGCTGATTGACTGGCTCCGCATCCCTTCCGTATCCGCCGACCCCAAGTTTCATGGCGACGTACTGCGCGCCGCCGAGTACCTGAAAACCCGTTTTGAAGAAGTGGGCCTGCAGAACGTGGAGCTGTGCCCCACGGCTGGTAATCCCATTGTATACGGCGAGAAAATTATCGACCCCAGCCTGCCTACGGTGCTGGTGTACGGCCACTACGACGTGCAGCCTGCCGACCCGTACGAGCTATGGACCTCCGGGCCTTTCGAGCCTGTTATTAAAGACGGCAAAATCTACGCCCGTGGCGCCTGCGACGATAAAGGTCAGGTGTACATGCACGTGAAAGCCCTGGAGGTGATGAACCAGGAAGGCGGTGTGCCTTGCAACGTCAAAATCATGATTGAAGGGGAGGAGGAAATCGGCTCCAATAACCTAAACATCTTCGTGCGCAACAACAAGGAGAAGCTCAAGGCCGATGTTATTCTGATTTCTGACACGGGTATGCTAGCCAACGACCAGCCCAGCATTGAGGTAGGGTTGCGCGGCCTGAGCTACCACGAAGTAGAAGTAACCGGCCCAAACCGCGACCTGCACTCCGGCCTCTACGGCGGTGCCGTGGCAAATCCTATCAATGTGCTGTGCAAGATGATTGCCTCCCTGCACGACGAGAACAACCACATCACCATCCCGGCCTTTTACGACAAGGTAGCCGTGCTGAGTGAGGAGGAGCGGGCCGAGTTGAACCGCGTACCGCATTCTGACGAAGAGTTTAAGCAAAGCATCGGCCTACCCGCTACGTACGGGGAAGAAGGCTACACCACAGTGGAGCGCATCGGCATCCGGCCCACGCTGGATGTGAACGGCATTTGGGGTGGGTACACCGGCGAGGGTGCTAAAACCGTTATTGCTTCCAAGGCCTACGCCAAGATTTCTATGCGCCTGGTGCCCCACCAGACCTCCGATGAAATCACGGAAATCTTCCAGAAGCACTTCGAGAGCATTGCGCCTGCTGGCGTAACGGTAGTAGTAAAGCCTCACCATGCGGAGAGCCGGTAGTAACGCCTACCGACTCAGTAGCCTATAAAGCCGCCGCCGATGCAATGGAAACTACTTTTGGCAAGCGGCCTATTCCTACCCGTGGGGGAGGCTCTATTCCAATCGTCGCTATGTTCAAAACTGAACTAGGGCTGGATACGGTGCTGCTAGGCTTCGGCTTGGACTCCGATGCCATCCATTCGCCCAATGAGCACTACGGTGTGTTCAACTTTCTAAAGGGTATTGAGACGATTCCGCATTTCTACCGCAACTACGCGGCAGCAGTACAGCAGTAAGTCTGGGCCACTACCCCAGCAAACTAGAAGAGGCATCCGCTGCAGCGGATGCCTCTTCTAGTTGCTGGGGTAGGAGAAGCGGGTAGGACTGGGGTAGTAGAGGGCGCTTCTGGAGCTGTGGGGGCTGGGCGGTCTTTGCCTCGGATGGCGCGAACCAGCTTAGAGGGCCCTGTGTAAAGTAAAAACCTAACTCCTTTAAAGAGTAGAACCGGCGTCTTCACAAACACTAGCTTGGCTGTTCCTACAGCAAAGTGGCCGCTGCCCCTTACTATTTTGATGGGCTCTACCACATAACATAGGTAGAACTCCATGGCGCTGTTACGGAGTTGTACCTGGCTACTACCCGCCAAGTCTACGCGACGATACACGTTGCTTAGGCCACCTATGTAGCGCCATCCTACCATCAGGCCCGTAGTATCTTGGTAGCCAAACCCTACCAGAAAGCCCATGTCTTAAGGGTTGAAGGCCGCACGGCCGATGGCAGTACGCTGCTCCTGCACCGGCTTGGCCGACAGAAGACGACCATACTGCCCTCCGCCCTCAAAGAAAATATCACCGAAGCGGTACTGGGCTACTACTGGGATGGTGAGGTAATTTAGCTGATGGCCTAATGAAGGACCGTAGCTAGTACTGTTGTCGCCGCGCTGGGCGTAGAGGGCTTCAACTTGTATGCCCAGGTGCTTATAAGGCCTCACCCGAAGAGCTAACCCACCCTGGCCGCCAAACCGAAGGGTACTGCCAGTAGCATCGCGCCCAATGGCATTGGCAATGGCAACTCCGCCTTTAAGACCTGTCAACACGCTTTGAGCTTGAACAATAGAGGTGCCTAGCAAAAGGAATGCAAGCAAAAAGCAATAGACGATACGCATAAGGATAAGAAATATATAGCGCTATACTTCTATCAAACGGTACTGCCGCACTGCTTAGTATAAGCCAATGCGTAGTTCCCAACCCGCATAACACACAACTACCCGACCTCCGCAGTAGAAGATCGGGTAGTTGGTTAGGAAGCTAGCTGCAAGCTACTTGCTAGGGATGAGGTAGCCCAAGGAAAGCTGAACTGCTGAATGACGAGCGTTTTGCAAGTCACCATCGAAATAGGTGCCGTTATCACCTTTCACAAAGTCGCTGAAGGCACCGGTGTAGCGCAGGTTCAGGCTCACACCATTATCGGCCTGGTAGCCGATGCCCGCCACATATCCAAGCTCGCTACGGTTTAGGCCATCCAAATCCTTTTTATTCTGCGTTTCAGAAGTGCGAGGCGAGCCACCAAGGGCCGGATAAGTAGTCGTTCTGGTTTCGTTGTTAGCGCTGAGCAGGTAGCTATACTGCGGGCCTGCTTCTACAATAAAGCCGCCCGCATTCACTTTCAGCAAAACGGGTACGTCGAGGTAGTTGTAGTTTACTTTGCCTTCGCGCTTCTGCTTAGCTCCAATCAGGTTGGTATACTCTGTTGGCTTGTTCTCGAAGCCCTTCTGTGAGTACAGAACTTCGGGCTGAATAGAAAAGAATCCGTCGCCGGTGACATCGGCGTTCAGCATCACGCCTCCTAGCAAGCCTAGCTTGTTATTGTAAGTGTTTTCGTTGCGTACGTTACCAGCTAGGTTGGAATAGTTGGCGCCGGCACGCAGGCCCAGACGTACGCCTTGGGCTTGGGCAGAGGAGGCTGCGGCTACAGTAAGCAGGACAGCGGCAGTTAGCAGTTTCTTTTTCATGGTGCAACTAGAGTGGTGAAGGTGAGAAAATGTGCACGTGTTTAGACTAGACTAAAAGTGTGCCAAGTACCCGTTGCTACCACGCAAAAGCCCCACCCAGGTAGCTGAATGGGGCTTTTGCCACTGTGAATGCACAATGCTACTTACTGGGAATAAGGTAGCCCAAGGAAAGCTGAAACACCGAGTTGCGAGCGTTTGACAGCTCACCATTGCGGTAGCTATTGTTCTTGGCAAAGTCCGTGAACGAGCCATTGTAGCGCAGACCCAGCAACACTCCTATATCTGACTGAAAGCCCAGACCGGCAGCATACCCAATCTCGTTGCGGTTCACATTGTCGAGGTCGGCTTCTCCCGATCCTCGGGCAATAACGTTGCCGTTAAGTGTCTGAGTCGACTCATCTTTCACCTTCAGCAAGTAGCTGTACTGCGGGCCTGCCTCGAAGAACAAGCCACCGGCCTTTAGCTTCAGGAGCACCGGCACATCAATGTAGTTGTAAGTAACGCTACCGGTGTTCTTGTATACGCCAAAGGCGTAGCTGTCATTATAATCGAAGCCTTTCTGCGAAAACAACACTTCTGGCTGCAAGGATAGGAATCCATCATCAAGCAAGCCCACGTTGAGCATCAGGCCGCCATGAAACCCCACTTTGTTGTCGTACCCATCATCGTTGGTAAGGTCGCCCGACAGGTTGGACAAGTTGGCTCCCCCCTTAATTCCTAAACGGACTCCCTGCGCTCGGGCAGTGGAAGTTACGGCAACAGCAGCCAGCGCAAAAGCTAGCGCGCATACGGTTTTTTTCATGATGATAAAAAAGCAAATGTTTGAAAATGAACCGCTAACAAGCTAAGTAAGCACGTCAGTAGTAGCTTAAACGAGGCGGCTCGAAAAAAGAATATGTTCCGTAAACAAAAAAGCTGCCCCGTCGCCAGGGCAGCTTTGCTTGATTGTTCTAATCGCCTAGCGAGTAGGGATGAGGTAGCCAAGCTGGAGAGTGAAGGCGTTGTTGAATGCCTTCGGCTCGTTGTCTTGGTCTTTCGTGTCAATGAGGGAGTTGAAGCCACGAGCGTAGCGCAGGCCCAGGCTAACACCGCCGTCGGTCATGTACCTATGCCAGCCACGCCGCTGATGTCGAACTGTGCTAAGTCAGACTTAGACGACTCGCCACGCTTGATGCCGCTGTAGTCCAGGAAGCCCCCGTCGTTGTCAGCCTTATTCTTGGTGCCGTCTGTGTATTTGGTGGTCGTTTGCTGCTTGTTCTTCGAGCCAAACAAATAGCTTACTTGTGGGCCTAGTTCGAAAAACAGACCGCCCGCGTTAATCTTGGCAAGCAGCGGCACATCTAGGTAGTGCAGCACGCGTTTCTGTTCTATTTCGCGGCTTTCAACGGTCTTACCGTTTTCAGTACCTAGGTTGCCTGTCTGCTTCGACTGAATTTCGTAGCCCTTCCGGTTGTAAAGAAGTTCGGGTGAGAAAGAGAAGAAGCCGTCGCTGCTCAGAGGGATGGTCAAGGAGATACCACCGTTGTAACCTAGTTTGTAGTCGCCTAAGTCGGTGCTGTAGTTCGGACCGGTAATCTGGCTTACGTTGTCGCCGGAGATATTGGAATATGTACCGCCAACTTTAACGCCGATCCGGAAACCTCCGGCGTCCTGGGCGTGAGCCAATGAAGCGGCCGAAGCTAGAACTACCGTGAGAGCTGCAATTTTTTTCATGGGAAAAGAAGAATGGGAAACAACACCTACAAAGACCACTTCACTGACCACTACAGCCACGTTCCTCGTGGTTTTCAAGGCATCATAGCGTAAAAACAGGGGTTTAGTTGCGGTTGAGTCCTGATTTAGGTAAGAATTAGCCTAATAGTAACTAGCAAGTATTAGCGAAGTGCAACAGCAAGAGTACGTTGCAATTTTTGATAAAACTCTGGCCTTAGTGTTCAGCTTCGGTTGCTGCCGTCGCGCATCCAGTCAGTTTTCTTATTTTTGAAACGCTGGTTTTGCTTCGATATGACGATTCGCCTTAGAGTAGTAGGAATTGGGTTGCTCGGGTTGGTAGGGGTAAGTAAGGTCCATGCGCAACAGCAGCAAATGCCAGTGGGTCCGCTAGTGCTAGGTGCTTACGCGCAAGGAAGCTTTATACTAGCGCACACACCCGCCGTAAAGCACCTCGCCGTATCGCACCCTACGGGCCTTGAGTTGAACGTGCAGCGCCAAACGAACGGGTCGGCGCCGTGGCATGCGTGGTACCGCTACCCCAAAGTGGGACTTGCTCTGGTATACTACAATTACTACAATACTGTACTAGGGCGCTCCTACGCGGCTACCATATACATCAACAAGAGCTTCTGGCGCACGCAGCGGCAGGAACTGAGCTTTCGCCTAGGTACGGGTGTGGGCTTCTTTCCCATTCGCTACGACCAAGCCACCAACCACAAGAACACCATCATCAGCTCTCGCCTGAATGCTACCATTCAGTTTCGGGCTGAATACGACGTAGCTCTTTCCGAGCATCTTGGGCTTATGCTGGGTGCTGGCCTCAATCACTACTCCAATGGTGCCACTACGAAGCCCAACTTTGGCATTAACTTGCCCACCGTGCTCCTAGGTTTCAACTATCACCAGCAGCGGCCCTTCACGCCCTTACCCCCCGACCCCGCCTCCGAGCCTACCGATGTGGGCCACAATCGAGTGGAGCTGAGCACTACTGTAGGAATAAAGCAACGCAACGAAACCGACCGGCGCAAGTACCTAGTCAACTCACTCACACTCGCCGCAACTCGCCGCCTCAACCGCAAAAGTCTGCTCACGGCGGGCTTAGAGGGTTTTTACGACCGGAGCTTGTCGGCCCAATTGCGTGATACCGCCCGCACCAACGAAAAGCTCCCAGACGTAAAAAAAGCAGGCCTATACATTGGGCACGAACTCCTATTTGGTCGGCTCTCCTTCGTTTCGCACCTGGCTTCTACGTCTATAATCCCTATAAATCCAACAAGTTCTACTACGAGCGCCTGGGCTTAAAATACTACTTCACCGATCGGGTATTCGGCAACGTAGATTTGAAAGTGCACCGCGGCTCCGCCGATGTAATAGAATTCCGGGTGGGGGCCCGGTTGTAGGTTAATATACCTGGGTACGCTCCACGCGTAAGGGCAGGCTATGTAGGACGAAGGGTTATGCTTCTACCAAGTTGCGGTTGATGCGCTTTATAAGGGCTGGCCCCTCGTAGATAAAGCCCGAATAGAGCTGGATCAGAGACGCACCGGCCGCCAGCTTTTCTAGCGCATCGGCCGGAGAGTGGATACCACCAATCCCGATAATCGGAAGGTGGCCTTGGCTGTGGTAATGCAGGTAGCGAATAACCTCGGTAGCGCGCTGACGCAAGGGCCGCCCGCTCAGGCCGCCGGCCCCAAGAGTGTGCACATGGTCTGCTGGCGTACTCAGTCCGTCCCGGCTGATGGTGGTATTCGTAGCAACGAGACCATTCAAGTCCGTTTCCCGCGCAATAAGCAAGATATCATCAAGCTGGGAGTCAGTGAGGTCAGGCGCTATTTTAAGCAGCAAGGGACGAGGGCGGGGTAGGGACTGGTTGCGCTCCTGCACCTGTTGTAGCAATTGAATAAGCGGCTCCCGCTCTTGGAGTTGGCGCAGGCCTGGCGTATTCGGCGACGATACATTGACCACGAAATAATCGACCACTTCGTGCAGGGCCTCCACACACGCTACGTAATCCTGGGCCGCTAGCTCATTGGGCGTGTCTTTGTTTTTGCCAATGTTGCCGCCAATGATGATGTCTGACTGCCGTTTGCGCAAGCGAGCTGCCGCAGCCAAGGCCCCCTCGTTGTTAAAGCCCATGCGGTTGACCAAGGCCTCGTCCTGGGGTAGCCGAAACAAGCGTGGGGCTGGGTTACCGGGCTGGGCACGCGGGGTTACCGTTCCAATTTCCACAAAACCAAAACCGAGCGCAGCTAGCTCATCTGTAACCATGGCGTTCTTATCGAGGCCAGCTGCTAGCCCAACGGGGTTGCGGAACGGAAGCCCAAATACTTCGCGCTCTAAGCTAGGATGCTGAAAGTCGTACAGTGCCCGCAGGAGGGCCATGCCGCCGGGTACTGCACTGGCCCGTTTCAGGTTGTCGAGTACCAAATGGTGAGCCTGCTCGGCATCTAGCCGGAACAGCAACGGTTTGAGCAGCGCTTTATACATGGTGTTGCAAAGCTACGGGTGAAATTGAGAAGTAGCGATGTGAAGCGGAAGCTCTGCCACCACAGTCAACGACACTGCTGCTATTCTACTTGGTTGTAGCCTGAGTTACTTCCTAGCCGGCCCAGCCTTCCCTGTCTAAGCTGCGGTATTGAATAGCTTCGGCTAAGTGCTGAATCTCGATGTCGTCGGTGCCCGCCAAATCGGCAATAGTACGCGCTACTTTCAGGATACGGTCGTACGCGCGGGCCGAAAGGCCCAGGCGCTCCATGGCCGTCTTAAGTAGCGTAAGGCCCGCTGGGTTAATTCGGCAAATGTCCTTTACCATTTGCGACGGCATCATGGCGTTGGAGTGGATATCAGGAAAGTCCCTGAAGCGCTTAGCTTGGCACTGCCGGGCCAGTTCTACCCGCTTCTGAATGTCGTGGCTAGATTCTGAACGCCGCGTTTCCGTCATTTGGTCAAACGTGACCGGCGTCACCTCCACGTGCAAATCAATTCGGTCCAACAGCGGCCCGCTCACTTTGTTAAGGTAGCGCTGCACAACTCCTGGCCCGCACACGCACTCTTTCTCCGGGTGGTTGTAGTACCCACAGGGGCACGGATTCATGGAAGCAATGAGCATGAAGTTGGCGGGAAAGTCAATACTCAGCTTGGCCCGTGAAATAGTTACGCGGCGCTCCTCCAGCGGCTGGCGCATTACTTCCAGCACCGTCCGCTTAAACTCGGGTAGCTCATCTAGAAAAAGCACGCCGTTGTGAGCCAAGGAGATTTCGCCCGGCTGTGGATTACCGCCCCCGCCTGTCAAATACATTAGTTCTTGCGAATTTGGATGCGACATGCAACTGTGGTGTACAATGTCTAAGTCAAAAGTTTACAGTCACTTTCATTCGTTCTTCCACTTGTGACCGCATTTCACTCCATCCATAACGAGCTGCGAAATCATCTAGTAGAAGGTGCGACTGCTTTAAACATTTACACAACTTCTTGAGAACGTTTTGATATGCCTGTACGCAACATCCCTCTTCGTTATTCCTCTGTTGCCGGCGTTGTGCCTAGCAAGAAAATGAAGCGGTTACACGAATTCGAGTCTACGCTGGAGCGGGACTTGATTGCCTTATTAGAATTTGATCGGAATGTGCAGGCCTTCGAAGAGCAACCCGTGTGTATCGAGTTTCAGGATGAGACCGGGAAACTACGTTCCTACACGCCTGATATGCTTGTTCATTACCGTTCGGATCGGCCGCCTGGTATGTGGCTCAAACCCCGTTTGATCGAGGTGAAATATCGGTCTACTCTTTGGGCCGAATGGCCCACACTGCGCCCGAAATTTCGCGCCGCAGTTCGCTACGCAGCTATGCGCGGATGGGAATTTAAGATATTAACGGAAAAGGAAATCCGAACACAGTACTTGGAAAATGTTCGCTTTCTCAATCGCTACCGATGGGTCGAGGTCGAGCTAGGCTATGTTCATCGGTTGCAGGATTTGCTGGGCTTGTTGCCCAGCACGACACCGGCCGAACTCATCCAGCTTGCCGTGCGCGATGCCTATAAGCAGGCAGAATATTTATTTGTCCTCTGGCACATGGTCGCTTTGGGAATGGTCGGCATTGAGTTAACCCATACGTTGACGATGCAAACGCCTATTTGGTCACTTACCGGCCAAGTCCCTGCCTTCACACAACCGTTCCGTCGTTTATGAATCACTTTCCCATTACTGCTAGGTCGGTAGTGTCTTACGAGGGCCGTCAATATCACGTAAAGGCCCTGTTGGATATGCGGCGGCTATTGCTGGAGCGTATGGAAGACGATCATATTGTTGTCGCCGCGGTAGACGATGTGCTGCCGGTCTATGCCAATGACGCGAAAACACCCAGTTTCGAGCTCGCCACTGACGAACAATGGGCAACAGCGAATAACCGTTTTGCGCTGTTAAAGCCGATTCTGGACAAGCGAACGGACGGGGCACTGATTAAGCAAGTAGCGCGTGAACATAAGGTTAGTCCGAGTACGCTGTATCGTTGGTTGGAGCGCTACGAAGCCACCGGGCTCGTTGCCTCTCTCATGGACAAGCCGCGCAACGGTGGCCGAGGAAAACCTCGATTGGCCCCCGAGATAGACGCCATTGTACAACAGGCTATCAAGGAGGAATACCTGACGGAGCAGCGCAAGCCCCTAGCTAAAGTTCATCAACGGGTGGTGAGCCAGTGTCGTCGGGCAGGCCTGCAGGTGCCTCACCCCAATACAATTCGCAACCGTATTAGGCAGCTGACCGAGTACAACCGGCTACGCTATCGCTACGGGAAGGCCGTAGCCGACGATCAACTGGCTCCTCACAAAGGCAGTTTTCCCGGTGCTGATTTCCCACTGGCCTTTGTGCAGATCGACCACACGAAGCTGGATATCGAGCTAGTGGATGAAATCCAGCGTTTGCCTGTCGGCAGGCCTTGGATTACCATGGCCATCGACGTGTTCAGTCGTATGGTGGTGGGCTTCTATGTTTCCTTTGATCCGCCAGGTGCAATGGGTACGGGCATGTGTATCGCTAACGCTATACTGCCCAAGGAACAGATTCTGGCATTGCATGATTTGGGCGGCGAGTGGCCCTGTTGGGGGGTAATGCGCACGCTGCACTTGGACAATGCCCGCGAATTTCACGGCACGATGTTGAAGCGCGCCTGCGAGCAATACGGGATTGAGCTAAACTGGCGACCCGTTGCCACGCCGAGGTACGGGGGGCACATCGAGCGGTATTTGGGTACTGTCCTGGAAGAAATCCATACCCTGCCGGGCACCACCTTCTCCTCCGTTGCCGAACGGGGCGACTACGAGTCCGAGGAGAAAGCGGCTTTGACGCTTCGCGAGTTGGAAAAGTGGCTGCTAACGTTCATCACGGATGTGTATCACAAACGTGAGCACAGTAGCCTCGGAATGGCACCACTCGAACGCTATAAGCAAGGGGTCTTCGGCACCGACACGACATCTGGCAGCGGCCTGCCATTCCGCTTCATGAGCGAAGAAAAGGTGCGCTTGGACTTTATGCCGTTTGAGGAGCGGACTGTACAGGAGTACGGGGTACTGATTGATCACATCTACTACTATCATGACGTCCTGCGGCGGTGGATAAAGACGACGGACAAGTACAAGCGGCGTCAGAAGTTGCTGTTCAAGCGGGACCCACGGGACGTGAGCATTGTCTATTTCTACGACCCAGAGCTGGAACAGTATTTTGCTATTCCATACCGTGATACGTCGCGCCCTCCGATGAGCATCTGGGAGCACCGGGAAGCTGTTCGGCGGGTGCGCGCGCAGAACATTCCGGTAGATGAAGAACACATCTTCGCCGCTTACGAGGCAATGCGGCATATCGAAGAGCAAGCCGTGAAGCAAACGAAGGAGGTGCGGCGCCGCAACCAACGGCAGCCCGTACACGCTTCTCGGTTAGCTTTCCTGGCCACAGAAAAAGAGCCGGTGACACAAGAATCACTACCCGCTGTTCAACCCCGTCACTATACGCCTTTCGGAGACCTCTAATTATGGAACACCTGCATGTAGATTTACACGGATTGGTTCAAGAAGTGGCTACCAAACGTATACATAATCTAGCCGTTAGCCCTGTCATCGGCTATCCACTTGCCAAGAAAGCAATGGACCGGATGGAAGATTTATTAGTGCATCCTCCGACCCACCGTATGCCTAACCTGCTGTTGGTCGGCAATACGAACAACGGAAAGACGGTGATTGCGCATCGATTTCTGCAGCAACACCAAGCGTACTCATTGCCAGATGAGGATTTTGTGCGAGTGCCGGTTGTCATGATACAGGCTCCCCCAATGCCGGATGAAAAACGGTTTTACAATGGGATTCTAGAGCGCTTGGCCTCGCCCTACAAAATCAACGATAAAATTGATCGGAAGCAATATCAAGTGCTGCAGTTGCTGTCTACTGTACAAGCACGAATGCTCATCATCGATGAGATCCACCATGTGTTAGCCGGTAACCTGACCAAGCAACGTGGATTTTTAAACGTAATCAAATACCTATCTAACGAGCTGCAGATACCAATCGTCGCCATTGGTACCAAAGATGCTTTCCGGGCTATCCACACCGACCCCCAGCTAGCCAACCGGTTTGAGCCTCATTTGCTACCCCGTTGGCGGGATGGGGAAGATTACCGGCGGCTGCTATCAAGCTTCGAATACAAGCTGCCTCTTAAAAAACCGTCGTTCCTGGAAAGCGACGAATTGAGCTTGAAGATATTGGCCATGAGCGAGGGTGCGATAGGTGAAATTTCAGCGCTGCTCCGCTTGGCTGCTATCCAGGCTATTAGAAACGGGCAGGAGTGCATCACCAGTCGGTTACTAGATAAGCTCGATTGGTTGGCGCCTTCGCAACGTAAAGCTCAAGGAAACAAGCTGGTATAATGATATGAAATGAGATAGGTGTTATCTGTAAGTGACTATGATTCTAAGCAAATCCGTACGCAAGTAAGAAACGCAACCTCCTTGATTGTGACCTTGGATACATAGCACGGCTTGGGTAATTCTAGGCCGGCGCTACGGTTGTTCTGATAAATTCTCTATAACCAGAGTCCTTGTACAACTGGTATTCTGCTTGTACTTGGCGAGCCTGCTCTGAATCAGGTAGGCTAGCAATGAAGCCGTCTACAGCTGGCCAAGAGCCAAAAATCTGCATCAAAAAGGGTTGAAAAGTCAAGTGTTTTTCCTGTGGCGGTCGGCCAGTAGGAACGATGAGGGCTTGTAGCGCGGTATCAGGATACGCCTGCAGCGCATGCTTCATCAACTCGTTGGCAGCTGGTAAGATGCAGATCATGTTGTTTCGATCAACCTTCTCTCCATTCCATCGATGGAGGCCAAAAGCGGTATAATCAACCTTCTTGTTCGCATCCAAATACCTGGACAGGTAATTCAACGTGAACTGATTCAATTCCGAATCCGAAAGGAAAAAACTTGTTGTAATACCCCTCCATGCGTCGGCCTTGATATTGTAAGCCAGATGAGCCTCATATAAATACGGGTCTTTGGCATTAGCGAACTGATGCCGAAAAAACTGTTTAAACGTCTCCACATCTTGTCTGTACAGATTTTCAATTATCTGCTTGCTGAGACTGTTTATCTCGCGCATCCATTCTATGACTGAGCGATCTAGTATGCTGCCAGCAGCTAATACTGCAGTTGCGACATTTTCAAAATCGGCCCGGTCGTTGAACTCCCGTACGTGAACGAGTACCTCGAAGGCTTCAGCCAACTGCTCTTTGCCTTGCCAGTGAATGAGTTTAGGCATAATGGCGGTCGCTGAACCAAGCCTCAGTTCTTCAAGTTCTGCCAAGGGCACATTGTCAAAGCTCCCCGCTGAGAAATAAACACTGAAAGAAGAAGGGCGTTGAATCGTCCGCTGCCCAGGAGGCAGATGGTCGTTGCCAAACAAATGCTGAATCAGTTTGTCCAAGAGCTCTTTATCATCCGTTTCAACAGGGTTCTGCTTGTAGAAAGCATCCAGTCCTTCTTCGTGTACTTTGATGATGCTCTCCGAGCGCCCAGCCATAATATCGAAGTCTGGTTTCACCACACGCATGGACTTGATAGCTTCGTAGAGGGCCGGGTGCTTAAATTTCAGCAGCGTCAGGTTTACCATTTCATCCAACTGGACTTCCTTAGCCAGCGGTAGAAAATCAAACGTGAATAAGTTAGTAAAGCGGATGGCAGCGCGCATGTTAGTGATTACCTCTGGGTAAAAACACACCTTCGGATCGTGCATATGCGCTGCGTAGTGCTGTTGGAACGTGTCGGCTGGCCTACTAGCCGTGTTGCCAATGAGCAAATCCTTCAATGCAGGGTGGTAGGGCCGAAGCTCTGTTGACTGCTGGATAATGTCCAGCGTACGCTGCGCTAGTTTGGTGGGATTAAACTGAGGCAATGGAATTTCCAGTTGCACAATCTTATCCAGGTACTGACTACTGTTGGCTTGGTTGGTGAGTTTGACTGCGTTGCTTACATACTGCTTGTCGTAGGCCAGCACGAAAATGGTGTTACCAAAGCTAGCCGTATTGCGCACCAACCGCAGGGTCTCTAATACTTCGTCTTTGTCCAGTCGATCGATATCATCTATGAAGATGATGATCTTCCTACGCAGACGTGCAATGACCTCGTTCACCTTCTTGAATTGTTCGGTCAAGGTGGGAGTATCCCAAAAAAACGAAGCCGCTTCCTTCACGGCCTTGGCGGCGGTGTTGTCGTACACGCTGGCTAAGCCGTTGGCGTAGGTACCGATTTCGCTGGCTAACTCCCCGCTGTAGTCCCCAAGACGCTCTTTGAGCGTAGCGAAAAAATCTTTGCGGATTGCTGCTGTGCTTTCTACCAACCAAGGGTTGAAATGGATAACAATAGCTTTAGTGTCGGTTAGCTCTGATTCTATGAGTTTGAGAAACGATGATTTGCCATCTCCCCATTTACCGAGCACCCCAATTGCAAACGATGCGTGCGTGGAGAGTGACGTGATCTGTTGCGCTACCCGGCGCGCCTCAGGCCGCCAATTCAGCGAATCGGCGGCAGTGCGCGTAAGTGGAACATCCTCCTGTAAGTAGCTGCCAGAGGGGCGGGGGGCGCTAGCGCCGATCCATATGCTGTATCCTGTTAGAACCACCCCACCTAGCAGCAGCAGCAAGACCGTATCAGCATACCGAAGCCGCTCAGTGCTATGAAACGTGTAGAAATTCCAGGTGTTTTCTGGGTCGAACCCGTTAAAGAACAAGGCAGCGGCGTAAAGCAGCCCCGGAACAAACAACACCATGCGCTGCCAAAAGGAGAGACGGTACCCGGCCCGCACTTTGGTGTAAAAGAAAAGAATGCTAGCTATAGCAAGCAGACTAGCGGCAACATCGGTAATGTGGCCGCGTGGAACTTGACTCAGGGCAGGAGCAACTACATACTGGTTGTATAAGCCTAGCAACTGCTTCCAGAGGACAAAAGCGACCAGCAGCACGCCAAACAAAAAAATATTTCGCTTGGAATATGTTTCGGGATCGATCAGCCGTAGGGCTGCTTTCCTGCAAGCCCCGCCGAAAGCGCGGACCTTGAGCCACAAGGAAGAAAAATGCATACTGCGAATGAAATGCTTTCTGAAACATGATCAAGCTAGTCAACACCGCCCTGGGCCCAAGTGGGTCTGCCTGAACAGAGGCGCCTGCTGCCGACGAGTGGGGGCAACAGGCTGAGTGTTATACTCATTATGCCACTATAATTGCTAACCGCTACACGCACTGCGTGACCTGTGCCCTGCCCGACCTCGGCGTCCATCTGGCTACATCGATGATGGCCCGCCTCACTGGCAAACTCTGGGACAACGCCTACCTCACCTGCGACTGCTGGACGCCACGCATTCAACTTGGGGCTCAGCTTTCCGAGCGTGTAGTACATGCGACCGCTGAGCCCCTTTTTATGCTTCCATCTTATTTGGTGTCGGATGATCTTATGGTATGTACTAGGACGTCATGATCTTGGTGATTACGCGTCGCTTTTTCCATGAAGCAGTTGAGAAACCCGACTGCACCCGTATCAGATAGCATATAAGCACCCGACAAATTCAAGCGCCCAAGGAAGCGTTCTCTTGAGTCGGGTCCGATTGATTGTTTTTCGCCGGTCACAACCCAGCACAAGCTTAAGTTTTCTCGGATCAAAAGGGCACGGATTAGATCTTCTCGCACCAGAAGGGCTGCCGGTCCGTCTTGGTGGACAGTTGGATCTGAAGAGGCCAGTTGGCCTGTTTCATCAATAAAGTCAGCGCCAATGCCGGTCCAACGCAGGCCCAACGAGTTTACTAACTCGGCACGCGGCATGTTCAAGGAAACCGTTTCGTCCAGCGAGCAATCGAACGTCCCTCTTTCGTTTACATAATCGAACGAGAATACTTGCACCTCAACGGGGCAGTCCCTACCTGGTTTTTGCCATGTCTCCCCGTTGTAGTAGGCCCGCTGGTAATACTGGGATGCTGTAGACCACCCGTGCTCCCCCAGGAACACCTCATACAGTTGAGCTGGTTTGGGCAAGTCCCTGCTTTGCAGATTGTCGGCCTCAGCCCATTGCATGAACGCCGGAGCGTCTGCTTGCTTCACCAGGTATGCTCTGACGGTATACCAGATCTGCCTTCTCTCCGTGTCGGTCGAGTCGAGATCGGGTGTAACGGGTTCGGTCCAGTTGAAAGAACCTTCTAAATTGAGCCACTTGACCCCTGTTTCTGGATGCTGTACAGTTAACAGCTTCTCGACAGCGGGCAGGTCTTGCCATTCTGCTAACCACTCCTTCGGTTTATCAGGAGCTCCCCAATACTGCTGGCGTTGCACAGCCCACCAGGCTGGCTTGTGCGAATACCAGAAGCTGGTTTTAGCAGTAGTCCGCAGCATGTTTGACGGATCTATATCCCGGGCTCCAGGTTGCCACGGGCCTTCGTAAGTGGTGCTCTTGTCTTCGTCGGAAGAATAACGTTCATAAAAATGATAGTTATCCGCAGTGTAGGCCATGATTTCGTGCAGGGCAATCCACTGATATTTCTTCCCAATTCGCTCGGACTTCCTCGCTTCCCTGCCACGGTAGCCAATAGTATGCTCGTCAAACACGCCAAAACGTTCCGGCGTCCACCCCAAATCCAGTACCCTTTTAACGATGTATCGTTTGGCTAGATCCTCATCAAATTGAGGGGCCTCTCGGCTTTCATAGTTGGCTTCAGGTTGGCCAACAATCGCTTCGAGCTGCTGCATGTGTTCCGGTGTGAACGCAGCCTCCAGGATTTGACTGGCTGCTTCATATGCTTGGTGTTCTTCACTTGTTAGGACGTCTAGTTGCGCCTGTAGCTTCTCAAGTTCCGGTGAGTTTTCGGAGAAGAAGGGCGCGAAATCGTCGTCACCTTGCTCCGCAAGCAGTTGCTGTAGTTGCAGTTGCTGTGCATTTTTCAATGCCGCTTCTGCCTTTTGAAACACAGCCCAAGCCTCTTGTTCAGACTCCGAGAGGGTTAATGCCAACTCCGTAAGTAGCTGCCGTTGATCTTTGGGTTGCTTCCATATGGGTTCTCTCAACGGTACACTTAGCCAATCATCGAGGTTTGGATCAATTACATAGCGACCAAAATCATCCGCCATAACGGAGTCTCTGATGCGATCTAGTGCCCAGGATCCGTCGTTGTCTTGCCGTCTGGCAGCATGGTCAGGAAACAGTTGTGCTACCTCCGCTTCGGTTGGTATAACGGGCCAACTACTATTGAAAGGTGGTCGAATTCGTGCGAGATCGAAAGCGTGTGTTGCGCCTAAGTAGATGGCCCATTCAATTATCCCGCGCGCGTAATCGCGCAGCAAAATGTGTACGGGTGGTGCTTGAAGAGCAAAAACGCAGTCGAACACGCGAACGGCCAGCTGTTCAACCGCTGCGACGTCATAACTGCGCATAGAAGCGCCGTACGCTGCTGCGTACACCCGTTCGACCACGTAGGGATCATCTACATCACCAAAGCGCTCGACAAGCTTACAAGCAGCCTCCAATCGGCCAGTAAGAAGGTTTGCCAATCCTTTCGTGGCCCGATCGCGCAGGAATCGGTTCGAAGACGTGAAAAGCCACGCCAAGGTAATAGAGCACAGTTCCACCGCTTGCGGATCAAGGGGGGTGGTGACTTCTACGCCCCAGGACCAATCCACTAGTCGATCAACAGCACTTTGTGTATCCCATAAATCGTGTAAGAGGATGCTCCACCAAGCATCGCGCTCTGCCATGCCATCCTCTCGCAGTCGTTGATCCAGAAATTCTGCATTGAATGGGTGGTCAGGTAAGCTGGCCACAGTGAGGATGGCCTCAAGAGTCTGCTCTAACCTACCATCCGTTTCATCGAATGCTCGGAGAGCCTGCCGAGTAGCGGGAGAGAAGGCCGTTGTTTTTCGCCAAATGATGCTCTGCCGAAAAGCATGGCCGTTCCAGTGCGTCAAGACTTCGGGCGCTAGTTCGGACAGTTCCCGTCCGGTACGTTCGGGCACTTGGATGAATAAGGCTTCTACCGTGCCTTCGTGAAACCGTTTGGTGGTATCGTAGAGGACAGCCAGGGGCGTGCCTGCTTTAAAGGACTCTGCGGGATTGGTTGCATCTAGGTACTGGTTTAGTAGGACGTTCGTGAACAGATGGTCCGCCAAACGTTCGTAAGAGATAAACACGACCTCTTCATGTTCACTTTCGCCGGTCCAGCGCGACGCTTCTTCCGTTAATACGCCTTCGGTTACCAACCCGTGATAAAGTGATTGGGTATGGCTACGCCCGGGCAACAACTTATCAACGACGCTGGTAGCTGCAGAGAGCGGCAGCCAGCGCTCATCGGTGTGAGCTGTTTCTTCAGCAAATACTTCCAGGGCTTTTCGCACTAGATTTTGCCTAGGGTGGTAGTCCAATCTTGTTGCTAGGACTTCGTTCACCCCGTCCAAGTATAGATTGAAAGCTGCCGTAATTCCATGAAAGCCCCGGGGCAATCGCCGCTGGTTTTTTAGTTTCAACCCCTTGCATAACGTTTTTAGAAACAATGGATTGCGGAACTCCGGTGCAAGCAGTGGTGTCGAAGGCAGTTCTAAGCCGTAGTGAATAAAAAAACTTTTGGTAGCGTCGTATTCGAGGCCCGTAAAGCCTTGATGGTCTACGTAATGCGCTTGAGCGCGTACATCAGCAGGTACCAGATATCCTTCATATGAGGAGCGCACCGAGAACACGACACCTAGCCAAGGCGAGCGCGTTGCTTGTGTCAGGAATGAAGCAATGTTGTTTGGCCAAATAGAGCGACCATTTCCTTCGTTAATTGCGTCAACAAGCAATAAGAGTCTACTGTCTGCAACCTGTGCAGCTGATTCCAGTGCTCCAATTGCTTCCTCTACGCTAATGGTAGCGAGGTCCAACTGTTGCAGCGCCTGCATCCAGGGGTCGTTGGTCCCAATAAAGCGCTGTCCCATGAGCAGCACAGTGGGCCGCCCCTCACTGATTCGGTGTGCAGCAATATCACACAGCAGATGAGTTTTTCCGCACCCGGCTTGACCAGTCATGATCAGCAACTGGGTATTCGCTATGGCAGTTGCCTGCTGGAAGCTGCTCCGTGCTTTTCTCAAGGACGTATTGAGCCGGTAGATGCCATTGCGCAGGTCTTGATAAGGCTCAGTGCTTGTGGGCCGATTCTTTTTTTGCTTCGCGGAGGGGATTGGCTCAAACTCCTTTTTAAGAAGCAATTCTTCGATCGCCTTCGTCAGCCGAATAGCTGATGAAAGCTGTTCAACAAGTGGGGCGTAAAGCAACTCTCCAACAGGCTGCTCCGGGATTCTACCAATGTTAGGTAAGATGTCTTGGATTAGTTGGGCGAGCTCAGTGTATGCTTCACCAATAGGCTTATTTTTTAATACTTCTTGATTTGGGTACAGTCGCCGAAAATGCTCACGTATATCCTTAGCCAAAGCCTTGAGACCGTCAAAGAATTTTGAAGTGCGGCCAAAAGCTTCATATTCCTCAGCTATTGGCAAGCTTAGGTTTAGCTCTGCTGTATAACGGGCCCCCGCCGTTTGCAGCGCTTCCTTCAGCCGCGCCGTAAACCATTCTTGGTCGAATGCTTGAGTATCAAACCAAAAGCGTACCCGGCCTAAGTGAGCAGGCCGAGCTAATTGGTCTAAAATTTCCGATTCACCCCAGTAGATGAACTCAACTTGCATACCCTTTCCTGCTGCCCAACCCTGCCATTTGCTGACATGCCTGGCCCAAGCTTCCATGGCTGATTGCTTACCTGAAATTCGGCCATCGGGACGGTTGAGGGGTATGCAGATGACGTAGCGCACCAGATGAGGGTGCTTAACCAGCACAGTTTCTACTGATTCATCTAGTTGTTGCCACTGAGAAGGGCCAAATGAATCAAAATACTTGGACTGCCATCCCCATTCACTCCCATCTTCCAAGACGGCATAACACTCTACACCAGCGTCGGGTGTGCCTTTCCGCTCAAAACGTGAATTGGCGGGCCGATCAAAGCGCGCCAACTGTGCACACAACTCCTCAAACCCTTCTGCACGTTTGCCATTGAGTGGACGGATGGCATTAAGATCAATGTTTATCATATTCCTGGTGTTAGGAGTGCACAGCTAGCAATTTCGTGGTGTGGTACACAACATGCTATAATCGGGTTGGGTAGCAATAAATATCAGTACTGACCAAACTCTAGTGAAAACGAACGGGTGCTAAGGCGGGCTTGCTGCAGTCGTACATGGCCGTAGTCTGGGTCTGCTTCGAGCAAGTCGACCAAAGCATCCACTGGGTCTTCGGCAGCCTTGGCTCCAATGATGATTTCCACTAACCCTGATTTAGCGAATGCCTTTCCACCCGGCCCGGTACGGGTAAAGACTCGAAATTCTTCTTCATAGGCCCAGATATCCGCCTTCACCAATAAGGCTTTGCTGACGGATTGCTCATCAAGTCCTGACAGGACCGGGTAGTCCCGGCTGTAGGTGACCGGTTTCATGTCTAGGTAAGCAGCTGGATCGGCAAGCACATCGAACTTAAAGCAAACACCCCGGTGGGAGTCTGCATAATGAGCCCACATCAGTAAATTATCGCCGCGCGTTCCGTAACTGCAGACGCCGATGTTGGCTAGGGTTTCTCGCAACCAGACCTGTGCCCGAGCAACAGTAAACGGCGTCTGGCGGCGCAGATTATTAAAGCCGCGACGGCGATCTGCCCGCCTCATAGGCACCTGTTCGCGCGACTTTTCAATGAGTTTGGCTACGCTGCGCACAATGGTGGACGAGCGTCGCACATCCAGGGCTACCTGGCAGTCAAATGGATCGTTGAACGTCGTTGGCGATGGGTGCCACACCTGCGCCTTAGCCAATATACTGGCGGTATTCTCCAGCAGAGGCATTGAGGCTGTGTGTTCGTAAAGCGGACGGTACTTATACAAGTACCGCGGAAACTCGCCGGATGCCACGCGACTGGTGACATACTGCATGTCATCATGAAGAGACATATATAACGTTAGGTTAATAGGAGAATGCAAAGCCGACTGCTTATTGACTAAGCAGCAGGTTTTGCGCACAGTATTCAGCATGGACTTCCTCCTGCTTACTCAGAAGTAATCCATCGCCACAGCCTACGCCAGAATCCAGATGTTTCCACCACTGGCTCCGGAGTTTGTTGTTGAGTTACATCCTCAGGCACATAGACTCTGGACAGTCGCTCTTTCTTCGCGATTCGATCCTGTTCTCTGCCCTCAGCAATTTCTTCCTGAGACCATTGGCCGGCCCAGGTAATCTTGCCATGTTTGATCCAGTAATGCGAGCGGCAGGGGAAGCTCCAATTGCCGATCGATGGAGTCAGTGAAATGCTTTCGCCATCGTAAAAAAGTTTCCAATCTGTCGGCGTCAGTGGCGTAACCACCTTGTTGCCGCAACCACAGCAACATAAATGCGCTGCTGTGGCGTAGGGCATGGACACGTAGAGCACACCCTGTTCCAGCACCTGGGGAACGAACTCTACAAAGTCATGGTGCAAGACAGCGTGCTTCATCCTAGCTGGTCTTCGTTTTGCAGGATGTTCCCATCAATGGTGTAGGTGCTGTGGAACTCACGTTCCAGATCCAGGTAGAATCCAGCCTGTTTCTTCCACTTGACTACCGCCAAGGCTGCATTGAGCGCATTGAGATCCGCAATCTGGATGTTCTGCTGATACTCGTTCCCGCCATCAGCGTCGCCAAACGAGATGCGCTGACCTGCGTACACGTGGGTCCGTTGTTGCGCAGTACTCGTCGTTACCCGGACGATTCCCCCCAGTGCGTTGGCCTGCACATTGTGGTACACGCCCATGCCAACATCGACGAACGGAATGCCTGCAGTTTCCAGGTGCTGCACGATCACCTGCTTTGCGCTGCCCTTGTCTAGGCAGAGAAACACGAAGCTCATCTCCCCCAACTGCCCCAGATTGGTTCCCGTCACATATTCCCGATGCGGAATGATGTGTCGGTGCATATGCGAGTAAAGCTCTGCGAAGTAGGTCACCTTGTCGGGCTTCGCCTGCAGCGCCGCCAGCGACGCTGCGCCAGGAGAACGAAAGGCATTATGCTGAGAGAAAACGTCTCCATCGAACAGGTGAATTTCCCCGACAGGCGTCTTGGCGACTAAGTCCAAGACGTAGGCGCCGGTGCCTCCCAGCCCCACAATCGCAATGCGGCCACCCGCTAGCTTATCCGACACGGTGGAGATGCGAGCACGACTGGAAGCCGTGTCGATGTAATGAAACACCGATTCGCGCTCCTGCGCTTCAATGGGTGGGAAGGTGCAGGCCGTAGCGGTAGGATCAAGTGCCTCCGCCGGACCCGCAATCAACCGGACGTAGGTGGTCATCTTCTCATAGTAGTCCGGATAGCCTGCAGCAGGCTTGCTAGACAACATATGATTGACAAACAGCCCGACAGCTAGTTGTGTCCCCATATTCGGGTGCATAATCTTCGTCAGCGGCTCACCTTCTCGGCTACAGGGCTGCTCGCCCATAAAATGCGCCACGTGATCTGTGGGGCGGGTGGTCACGTTTCCGGCCAGAGTCAGTGCCGTGACAATGGTGCCACGCGCGATGGTCTTTGCCGAGGTGACGTAGGGCACATCCCGGATGAGCAGGTGACCCTCAACCACCGCAACATGATACCCCTCGTCGCGCAAGCGCTGGAGGTCGGGACTACGACTTATCAGTTGCTGTTGCATTGAAAATCATTCCGTCTTTAACCTTAACAACGTCTCCTTCTACTAAGCTGCCTTCCGGCTTATTGCCGTGGCCCCTGCGGTAAGTAAGCGTGTAGCTCACATTCGGGCCACTAGCCAGTCCTGCCAAGGCAATGATCTCGCGGAAGGCCATCTCGTCCTTCGCTACCATGTGCGGCGTGCCGTTGATGATGATAGTGACGTCTTTAGGTCCTCCATTCCCGTTGTTGCCACCATTGGGGTTGCCATTACTAGGGTTGCCACCTGAGTTACCGTTCCCCGTGCCTCCGGTGCCCGGATTATTAGAACCTGAGTTGCCGTTGCCAGAATTACCTGCATTACCGTTTCCTTGGTTTGCACCAGGGTTACCGTTCGCGCCTCCGTTGCTAGGCCCGCCGTTGTTAGCATGTCCATTCCCGTTGTTACTGGTACTAGGGGTATTGTTTTTGGTTTCGTGCTCTTTAGTCGAGCTGTTATTGGACTTGTCCATGTTACTGAAAACTGGTTCTAGGTGTGTGAATGGGACGGGCGCAGAGAGGCGCGGGCCAATCTGGTTTTGCTGAAAAACTGCATGAGCAGTCCCGTTCTCCTTTCACCAAGCGGCAAAAGGCAGCAAGTGGCCCGCGCTTCGCCTTTAAGGCAAAGCGCAGGTGAGCAAGAAATTAAGATCAGCCTTGCTGGATTCCGGGTCGTAGCCGTAGCTATTCCGTTCCCGGATCTGGCCATTGCGGCCATGGATGAGCAGTTCGCTTCCCCGGTTGATGGCCATTTCACGGCCGATAGCGGCGGCGGCGGCTTGGGTAGGGGCAATGACGGCCGCGCGCTCGGCGCCGGCAGAGATGACGGCCCAGCCGTTCGGGCGGGGCGTGATATGCAGATTCTTTCCCACGAGGTTGTCTGTGTGAGTAGGGTTCGCTCTTATCGGAAGAGCACACCGAGCCAGACAACGGTCCACGAAGTTGGTGCGTACAAAAAAGTAGCTACTTTCGCGGACTGAATTGTCCATGAAGGGGCAGTGTTACGGATGGCAAATCCAGTAACGCCGGACAGGCAGCAAGGCGCGAGGGTCCAATTCGTACTTGCTGGCACTGATTTCTGTAGGCCAGCCGTCACATCCCGTGGCGGCTGGCTCGTTTTATGGTGGGGTCGTCAGCACGAACTACGTGGTAGAGGGTGAATGGAAGTGATCTATTTGCCAGCTATTTATGCTTGGCTGCCATCCGGTGCGTTGCGCAGTTGCACGGGCACCTGATTGCGCAATTGAATGTTGTTGTGCTGGAAGTTGCTGGCCGTTAAATGACGCGTTACTGAGCTATACACATCATATTGCTGGCGTGGGTCGCGGATGGTGATGGCAATGCAGAATTCTTGGCTTAATTCTTCGCCCGTTTGCCGAGCCGCGCTTTCAGCTGCCTGGGCGAACAACCCTTCCACCTTTAAGAACCATTTCTTGGGTGCAACCAAGCCTGCCTTTTTGCTCTTGCGCAGCTCATCCAGGTTGATAGCGAACTTTTTGACCGGGTGATACTTGCCTTCGTACTTGCGCAGTTGCCGCTCACGCGTGAACGGCGATGCGAGGTACTTTTTACCGGTGAGCGCCCCGTAAGAATCGGGCAGAAGTAGGTTATGGCCGTTCTCCTTTTGGTAGGGATTCAGCGGCCGCTTCCGTTTGGAGGTAGACAGGATAATCCGGTCGTACGTGCCCAGGGCAACTTTAAGGTCCGACTGGCAATACTCTACGCCCTGCGTACCGTCCAATCGTGTGGCGCCTACCATGGTTAGAATAACCTCGCCGTAGTAGTGCCCGTTGTCGATCAATTCTTCTGGAAACGGAAAGTCCCACATTTCCAGATAACCACCCTTGATCAGCTTGTCGCGCAGAATAATGGTGATCTCGTGCTGATTAGTATACAGAATCTGCTCCACGCTTCCAGGGCGGCCATATCCGAGCTCTTTAAGACGGACAATTGGGTCAAGGGCTAACCCGGCTGGATAACTGGCTGAGTGCACCACTAACGTTTTGAGCAACAACGGGTCGAAGCCGTCTGCCATGCGTTGATTGAGCCCGCCCAATAGAGCCGTAATACGAGGCGTGGAAAAGCTAGTACCAGATAGCTGGATAATGCCGCCAGCCAGGGAAAAGGCATTTACCCCCGTGTACGAAGCCTTCTGCCCGTTGCGCGGAGCGCCGGAATTGCCTCCATAATGGGCAATGTCGGGCTTGGCTAAATTGTTTGGACCAAAGCCGGAGCGCGAAAAGGGGGATGGCCAGTCTGCGTCAACGTCATCGTCCGGGCCGCGGTCGTGCGCCATGCTCGCTACTACCAGGCTCCGAACCGAGTCTGCCGCACGGGCAATGCGGGCTTTGGGCATGAACTGCTCGAAGTTTCGGCAGTTGCCTGCCGACTTGCTGATCAGGACCTGATATCGGTCCTGAATAGCGTCGAGCGCTTTACCGAAATCAGAAAAGTCTTGCTCAGGGCAGGACATGTCACCGCCTCCCGAAAGATTCCAGATTTTAACGTCAGGAAACCGTGATACGGCTTCCTGAATTCGTTTGATAAGCTCGCCCTCTGTCAGCGCCTTGCCGCGTCGAGGAAAAACGGTGGCGTCAAGCAACTTGTAAGCGCCGTGCCCTACCCACTGCTTGCCCTGCAGTTCGTCGCCGTACAGCACAATGCTCGCCACTCCAGTGCCGTGAGCCCGATCCAGATCTTCGGGGGCTACGGCCACGTAGCTGCGCGGATCTAGCCATTCCCGCAAATGGTCAATGGGCTCAATACCGGAATCCAGTATGCCGATGGTAGGGTACTCCTGACCAGTTACGGGCACTTTGACGGAAATTGCCGCCGCCGCATCTGCTTCATCCAACCCAACTCCATAGACTGGCGCGGGCGTAATGGAGAGTAGCGCCTCAAAGTCTTGCACCACCTGTAGGGCATCCACACTAGTCGGTTGCAGTTCGTATATGGTCAGTTCGACTGTGTACTTGATCTTTGAGAAAGAAACCTGTTGCTGACGCAGGGTCGCCTCAAACGAGGCTTCGATTTGCTCGTCCAAGTGGCGTTCCTGAAAGTGAATAAGCTTTACTTTCAGCACCGTTCCGGTTAAGTCTTGTGGCAGCTCGATGATTGGCTCAAAAGGAGCCAATTCATTGATAGCCGACATACCGACCTGAAATTCCTGCGGTTGCGCGACATTACGCGTAATGAATTCTAGGTGCTGCGCTGAATCAACCCGTACCAGAAGTTCGGACGGCTGCACAGAGCCAATAAAGTTGTATTCGGACTTGTTCCGGTTGAACAATTCTCCAACGGCTGCCCGGGGAGTTTTCGCAAGGGCCTGCGAACGCAGGGCTACCTTCATGACCGCTGGGATAAACGCTTTGTCCGCAGGGCGATTGGCAAAACCCGTCGCTGTTTCGGCCAAGGCTTGCTGAAACAGCTCGCTCTTAGCCGCTAGCTCTGCCGGACCTTCCACCCACTTAGGCAACTGCTTGTTGCCCATGCCTTCGGTGGCGCGCTGGTCATACTGGCCACGCTTGTAGAAAATCTTAATGGGTAAGTTCTGGTCCGGCATAGCAAATGAATTAAGCAGTATGAGTCAGATAATTACGAACCTGGCGCAGCGAAATATCGCAGATCTCCGCGATAAGTTTTTGGTTCACGTCATAGGTACTCAAGAACTTGATCAGTTCCTTAAAAGAGGTACTATTGTGGTTCTTGAAATGGTAATACTGGAGCAGCACATCGGCGTAGGTAACCTTTGGCCGCTTGGCCATGATGTTGTGGGCAATGGTGTTCTGGCAAATCGACTTGATGTCGGCGGCGCTGCTGCCAGCCATCAGTTGCACGATGTTGTCCCATTTCCGGGCGTCCTGAGTGAAATCCACGTAGCCGCGGCTAAGGTACAGCGCGAGTAACTGTCGAATTTCTTCCATGTCGGGTTTGCCGACCTCTACAATAGTGTTGAAACGCCGCCAGATGGCCTTGTCCAGCAAGTCCTGGTGGTTAGTGGCAGCAATCAAAATGCCCGATTTCACAAACTCATCCATGTTCTGCAGCAGGCTGTTTACCACACGCTTCAACTCACCTAACTCGTGCTGGTCGTCACGGGCCTTGGCGATGGCGTCAAACTCGTCGAGAAAGAGAATACAGGGCTGGCGGTTGGCGAAATCAAAGATTTGCCGGATGTTTTTAGACGTATTGCCCAGTAGGGAAGACACTAGCGAATCAAGCCGTGCTACCACTAATGGCAAGTCCAGGCGTTGCGCGATATAATGGGCCAATGTCGTCTTGCCGCACCCAGGAGGGCCATAGAGCAGCAGTGAAGACGTAAGGGTAATGCCGGCGGCTTGTAATTCATTGCGGTGCGCCAAACGCCCAATAAACACGTCGAGCTTGCTCTTCAGGGTGTCCGAGAAAATGAAAGGGATTTCGGCCTGCGCGCCCGGCATGATAAAATCGGCAATGCTCAGACGCGTCTCTTGATCAACGGGAGGCGTGATTACCTGGTCTAGGTAAACAAGCGGGCTGCGCTTGTTTTCGAGCAAGCGCATGATACGATCGGCAGACTTGCTGTCGCCATCCTTGGCGTAATTCTGCGCCAGCAACTTAGCGTAGCTAGCTACTTTTTGGGGGTCCTTGGAAAGGCCACCTTCTATGATCTTAAGCAGTTCCGCGTACATCGGGGCCTAGTAAACACTATGTGAGTAATTGTGTACGCAAATAACCGAAAAGCGTTTGTTATTTCCTAATATGCGTGTTCAATAACTCTGATTTCGTAATCATTATGATTAAAAGCGTATCCATAAAAATGATTTTCGTGCATAATAGGATGGGTGCAAACGACTATATAGATCCGCACGTTGGTGTCTTAGCCTGTTACATGGGCTGCACGGATAACTGGCTTACTACTTACAATCCAGTGTTCTCCCTACTGCTCTAGCACTGGTCGACACCCTTGCACTCTTAGATCATATTGGAAGCAGGTAGCTGTAGATGAGAACAGAGCTGTCGCTGCGCTTGAATCCTATCCCTAACTTGCGGAAGCCAGGTTCCACCATGGCTCATTATTATGAAACCAAAATCCTACGAGTACTTCTTCAGCAGTCCGAATCGCTTACTTATATTTCACGCGGTCGTCAATTATGCTACCGCTGAGGTAACCGATCCATCCCGTTTTGAGCGCATCAAGGCGATTGCGGCGGCAGGCCTTAGCCAGGAGCGGTTCAAGAATAAACGCTCCTTTCAGTACCCAAACGTCCCGTCCAAAGATCTATTCTATCAGTACTTCTTCAGCGAGAAACCGGATGGCTTTGATGGTGGATTGTCTGGAACCGTGGTCGACGCTGCATTCGATCTTCTGGTAGAGAAGTTTATCCTGACGGAGGATTTCACTCCCTTGGTATATGGACCAGTTCAGGACCAAGAGTACGTGTTTAACCGGGACTACACGCAAAACTTGCACCATCACGGCTTGTTGCTGAATGCGTTGCTCGGATTCCGCTATGTCGTTGATCGGTACAAAAACTCTGTCGTTAAGATTGAGGTGAAGAATGCCAACGGTGATTTCGGAATCGGCACCGGATGGTACATCGACATGAACAACTCAGATAATACGCTAGGATGCCGGTTGGTCGTGACGAACGATCATGTCTTGGCTAATGCAACGAGCTTTCGGATCCTAACCAAGGACGATGAACTCATTCCTCACCACGAAGTGGAACGGTTTCAAGATAGGCTAGGCGTTGACATTGCTATTGTGCGCGTTGACGCGCAGGCTGACGTACCGGACTTTACCTTGGGGGCGCAACCAGGTATCCTAGATGAGATCATCACCATCGGGTACCCTGCCATTCCGCGTACTCGCGATGCGTACCAAGTGGTGCACCGTGGCGAAGTGAATTCCGTGGTGCAGGAGTATTCAGGGCAAAACCTGTTAGTAATTTCTGCCCGTACTTCACCAGGGCACAGCGGGAGCCCTGTACTGGACGAACTGGGCACCGTCGTGGGCATAATTACGGAACTGCTCTACGAGAAAGCGGCTTTCTACGAACAAGGCATTTCGCCCTACTTTGCTTGCATACCCGCCAGCATTGTTCTGGAAACAATCCACCCAAACCGCTCTACGCTTACCCGGACTTATTTAGATTGGCCGCTCGCTGAACAAACAAATTCAGGGGTTCCGCTGGAGTAGTTACACAGAGCAACGTTAAGGCGAATGATCAGAGAAATACAGCAGTACTGGGAAGCCTTCAGTGAATTATATAAAGGCAGCGGTTAGTATATATTGGGCTTATGGCGTTGTCTTAAGTAGAGCGCCGAATCTGTTCAAACTTCGGGAAATAATACATCGCCCCTTGTCGCCACATTGCCTTCGCCTATTAATAAGGAGTAGAGCTATGCATTCTTACCAGTCATGGGTAGACCTCTGCAAAGGCTATTAATTCAAATTTTCTGTTCCTTCTTGCCTTTTAACTCACTTCATAAGGGCTTGTTGGTTGACTTATTGGGAAGCGCAGGTATCTTTTCATTGATCTGGCAGCCGGCAAAGCGCAGGATTTTGTAGAGGGTGCGGCGGGAGCCAATCTGAAAGTAGGTCATGAGCTGGCGGGTGGACTGTTGGCCGGCTTCGTAGAGTTCCTTGACAGCGGGCGCGATTTTCTGGTAACGCGGGGCCAAGCCCGGGGGCCGGCCGCCCTGCCGACCCGGGCGCGGGCGGCTTGCAGGCCGGCGTGGGTGCGTTGTACCAGCACGTTTCGCTCGTGTTCGGCTAAGGTCGCAG
>NZ_JZIR02000119.1:0-4632 GCF_000961955.2 Hymenobacter sp. AT01-02 | reverse complement strand
GGCTTTGAGGCCTTCTTCCACCTTTTCCACACTCACCCCCAGGTTCAAAATTTTACCTTCCTCCTTCAGCCGGTCAAATAGCTCGAAGATTTCAGGACGGTAGAACACCTCGGTAGGAGGGCAGTGCAGCTGAATCAGGTCGAGCGTTTCCAGCTGCATATTGCGCAGGCTGGCTTCCACGAACTTGCGAAGGACGTCGGGCTGGTAGGCCTCGTTGGTGTGTGGCTGAAGCTGGCGGCCACACTTGGTAGCCACGTACACCCGTTCGGAGCGGCTGCGAACCAGTCGGCCCACAGCCTTTTCGCTCTCACCGTCGCCGTACACATCGGCCGTGTCAATGAAGTTGATGCCGGAGTCAACGGCGGCATTGAGGATAGAATCGGCAGTTTCGTGGCTGAACGGGTCGCCCCATTTGCCTCCTACCTGCCAAGTGCCCAAGCTGATTTCAGAAATATTGAATCCGGTTTTACCAAGTTTGCGGTACTGCATGTGGGTTATTTGAGGTGAGTGTATGCTGTCATTTCTAGTAGAGCAAGCCCTAGGAATCGGCCTAGTGCCACTCCTGAGTTCCTTACTCAACTAGGAGTGGCATACGTTAGACTTGCACGGGAAGCTACTGCCTACCTGCCTATCTTTACTTTTTTCCGCCTCGTTCTTCGTCGCCGTGTCTCAGCCCATTCTCTCCGTCCGCAACCTGACCATCGACTTTGCCAGCCACCGCGGCAATACACGGGCCGTGGCCGACATCTCCTTCGATTTGCATCGGGGCGAAACGCTGGCTATTGTAGGAGAGTCCGGCTCGGGCAAGTCGGTTACCTCACTGGCACTAATGGGGCTGATACCCCTGCCGCCCGGCCGCATTACATCCGGTGAGGCGCGGTTTCAGTCGGAAGTACTCGGAGACGTAGACTTGCTCAAGCTTTCCGACGAACAGTTGCAGCAAGTGCGCGGCAACGACATCAGCATGATCTTTCAGGAGCCCATGACCTCCCTGAATCCGGTGTACACGTGCGGCAGCCAGGTAGTAGAAGCACTGCGCCTGCATACCAGCCTCAATGAGAAGGAAGCTGCCGCCCGTACCGTGGAGCTGTTCACGATGGCCCAGCTTCCGCGCCCTGAGAAAATCTTTAGCAGCTACCCTCACGAAATCAGCGGCGGCCAGAAGCAGCGCGTTATGATTGCCATGGCCATGGCCTGTAACCCCGCCATCCTCATTGCCGACGAGCCCACTACCGCTCTCGACGTGACGGTGCAGGCGCGTATGCTGCGCCTCATCGACGACCTGCGCCGCCAGCACAATACTGCCGTGATTTTCATTACCCACGATCTTGGTGTAGTAGCAGAAATTGCCGACCGAATTTTGGTGATGTACCGTGGTCGGGTAGTGGAGCAGGGGTCTGTACTCGACATTTTTACTAATCCGCAGCACCCCTATACTAAGGGCCTTCTGGCTTGCCGACCAAAACTTTCGGTAGGGCGAAAAAAACTTCCCGTAGTAGCAGATTTCATGCGTGAAACAGCCGATGGAGGCTTTATTGCCACTGAAACTGAGTACACGCAAGTGCTTGCTAGTGAAAGCAGTGAACTAGGGCAGGTAAACCCTCAAAACAGCTCTCAAACTACCAAAACGTTCCCCGTGGAACATTCTGTTTCACGCCCCGTGGAACCGCAGTTCGGCTTAGAATCGGCTCCTAGCCTAGAATCAGGCCAGCCCTTGTTGTTTACCAATGAAGGTGCTGTGACTCCCGCCTCTTCCGAAGAACGAGTTGCACCAGCCCCCAATACCTTCACGGATACCAATAGCTCTGTAGGGGTTGCGCCACCCTCCCAAGTGGCAACTATTCAAAGGCCCCTTTTGCAGGTCGAAAACCTGAACGTGTACTTCCCAATTCGGAAGGGCTTCCTGCGGCGCACTACAGAGTACGTGCGGGCCGTAGATGGCGTGAGCTTCGACATCTACCCTGGTGAAACGGTTGGCTTGGTGGGAGAGTCGGGCTGTGGGAAAACTACCCTCGGGCGGACGTTGCTGCGACTAGTTGAACCAACGTCCGGTAGTATCCTGTTTGAGGGGACGGACCTCGCGACCCTCCCGGCCGAACAACTGCGGCAACGGCGTCGGGAGTTTCAGATGGTATTTCAGGACCCTTACGCGGCCCTGAACCCAACGATGACCGTGGGCGAAGCATCTTAGAGCCCATGCGAGTGCACGATGTAGGAGGCTCCAAGCAACAGCAAAAGGAGCGGGTGATAGAACTCCTTCGCACGGTGGGGCTCAAGGACGAGCACTACTTGCGCTATCCTCATGAGTTCAGCGGGGGGCAACGCCAGCGGATTTGTATTGCCCGGGCGTTGGCTCTGCAACCCAAGTGCATTATCTGTGACGAGTCCGTTTCGGCTCTCGACGTATCGGTGCAAGCCCAGGTGCTCAACTTACTCAATGACCTCAAGCGCGAGTTCGGCATCACCTACCTCTTTATCACCCACGACCTCTCGGTGGCCCGCTTCATGAGCGACCGACTGCTTGTAATGCGCCAGGGAAAAATAGTGGAGAGCGGTCCGGCTGCCGAGCTCTATGCTAACCCCCAGCACGACTACACGAAGCAGTTGCTGGCCGCCATTCCGAAAGACGAGCCCGCCGATATTCGCGCCGCGGTAGCAGATAGGGCATAGGAGGGAAGGACACTCCACCATCGCGTCATGCAGAGGCAGAGCACCTCTTGCGCTGAGGTTGCTGACAGCAACAGCCGTCTAGTGTAGCAGTGGTGTCACTAGCTCAATAACGCGGTCCATTGAAATGCCATGCTGTTGGTCTAATGTCAGCGGATGGTTCGCTTCAATTACCTCAACTCGTGGAATGGTGCCAACCGGTTGGGTATGGACAAGAGTACGGATATTCAATGTGTCGGCATAGCCGGGGATGACCGTTTGCAGCCAGCCGAAATAGGGCGGCTCATTCACCCGGTCCGGTTCATTCCATACCTCGTTCGCTCGAATGAAGTTGGTTTCGCTTAAAGAAGTCCAGACGTTCCAGCAAAGTGGTTCGAATGAATCATGTACTGGAATTTCGATGCGGGCCCGAATGAAGAAGTGTTCCTCATCCACTACGCACAAATCACGCGTCAATTCGACCCGTTTTGTCCTTTCGGCTGGTGGCACGCTGAAATAGAAGTCGGGGAAATCTGCTCCAAAGCACATAGGTACTTCTTCGTGAAATTCGCCGCAAGTGGAACAAGTGAATCCGGGCATAGCCGTTTACATAGGTTGAATACGTTTCTAAAATTAGACAGCCAGTTGTTGTAGTTACTCTGCTTCAGTCGGCACTTTTTCTGCTGTGCCCTCGTTTGTTCTATAGCTTGGATGTAGCCATTACCGCGGCAGGGCATCCAATAGTTGTAGAGGTAGGTGACGGCCAGGTGTCCTACCTAAAGGAATGGGGCGTAGCCGAATTTGGCCGTACCGTATTGCGGGCTATAGCTGCCCTAACTCAACCGTAACATCCCATTTTCGGCTAGAAATAGTTATTCGCCGATATATTCCGTATCATCTTTTCGAAGCTCGATTTCGAGCTGGATTACTTTACCCGGGAAACCTCGTAGTACTACCAGTTTCCCACTCATTCAACCCCGCCGCCTGCGAAAAAGACAACCACTGGCGGCCTGTTTTCTACATGAAAGAAAAAGACGAATCTGCTGCCCCCCGCGCCCCTCGCGCGAAGGCAGCTCGTGGCGACAAGGCCGCCGCGGCCCCCATTTCCAAAGACCTTGTGTTTCGCATTTTTCGCGACAACCCAGGCAAAGTATTCGCCTACCGCCAACTCTCCCGCCGCTTAGGCGTGACGACGAAGGAACAGCGCGAAGACATTTTCAACCATCTTAAAGCCCTAAAGAAAGCGGGCTTGCTTACCCTATTACAGAACGACGACTATCGGCTGACAGATGCTGGTGCTGCGCAGGCAGCCACCGAGCCGGCTAGTGGCCGCAAGACGCGCCGCAACGAGCGAGAGCCCTTCGCCGCAACCGGCCGCCGTGGTGGCCGTCCGGTAGAAACGGAGTTCGGCCAGGACCCCGTGGTACACCGTCGGCGCGAAGCCGGCTTCGATTTCCCCGATGCTGACGAGCCAACTACTACCCGTCGGCGGGTTCGCCACGAAGAGGCTGGCGAAACCATTACGGGTACTGTGGCGCTGGCTACCGACAAGTACGCCTTCGTCATCAGTGAGGAAAGTGAGCAGGACGTACGGGTCTTTACCGACAAGCTGAGGTTTGCAATGCACGGCGACACGGTGCGGCTGCGCCTGCGTGGCTCACGCGACGGCCGCCCCGTGGGCGACGTAGTGGAAGTGCTTAACCGGGTACGCCCTGAGCTGGTAGGCCGCCTGCACATGCAGGGCGGTATTGGGTTTGTGAAGCCCGATAACCGTAAGGTGTACTTCGATGTGTTTGTGCCCTATGAGAACCTACATGGGGCCGTGCATGGGGAGAAAGTGCTGGTGCGCATTGCTGAGTTTCCGGAGAATGATGCCGGCCACTTGCCCGTGGGAGAAGTGGTGCGCAGCTTCGGTCAGGCCGGACAAAACGAAGCCGAAATCAACGCCATCATGGCCGAGTTTGGGTTGCCGTTTGAGTTCCCTGC
>NZ_JZIR02000118.1:0-3256 GCF_000961955.2 Hymenobacter sp. AT01-02 | reverse complement strand
CCGCTACGGGGAGGCTGGGTGACGCAGCCGGGGGCTCGTCCGCAAAAACAGTAAGGTTGGCGGCGACCTACTCTCCCGCCGGTGAAGGCAGTACCATGGGCGCTCCGGGGCTTAACGACTCTGTTCGGAATGGGAAGAGGTGAACACCCGGGCTAAAGCCACCATTACTGGCGCCGGAACTGGCCGCCCCACCCGCTACGCGGAAAGAGCACCAGGCGGCAAGACCTGTGACACGCAATTCGAGAAAGAAAACCAGGGCAGCCACTAGCGGTTCGCTGCGAAGCGTTCGAGTCCTTAGTACGGCTCGGCTGTGGCATTTCGGCCTCTACACCTACCGCCTATCAACGTTGTGGTCTCCAACGACTCTTCTAATCGGATATCTCATCTTCAGGTGAGTTTCGCACTTAGATGCTTTCAGCGCTTATCTCATCCCAGCGTCGCTACCCGGCGCTGCAACTGGCGTCACAACCGGTGCACGAGCGGCTGGTCCAACTCGGTCCTCTCGTACTAAAGTCAGGTCCTGTCAAATATCCCACGCCCACCACAGATAGGGACCGAACTGTCTCACGACGTTCTGAACCCAGCTCGCGTGCCACTTTAATCGGCGAACAGCCGAACCCTTGGGACCTTCTCCAGCCCCAGGACGTGACGAGCCGACATCGAGGTGCCAAACCTCCCCGTCGATATGAGCTCTTGGGGGAGATCAGCCTGTTATCCCCGGCGTACCTTTTATCCTTTGAGCGATGGCCCTTCCATATGGAACCACCGGATCACTATATCCGTCTTTCGACCCTGCTCGGCTTGTAGGCCTCACAGTCAAGCCCGCTTCTGCTATTGCGCTCTACAACCGGTTACCAAGCGGTCTGAGCGGACCTTTGAAAGCCTCCGATACTTTTTTGGAGGCGACCACCCCAGTCAAACTACCCAGCAGACACTGTTTCCGTTTCCAGATTAGGTGCCAAACAACACAAGGGTGGTATTTCAACGTTGGCTCCCCCAGACCTGGCGGCCCGGGTTCACAGCCTCCCACCTATCCTACACATGTGTTGTCCAGCATCAATGTCAACCTATAGTAAAGGTGCACGGGGTCTTTCCGTCCCGTGGCGGGTACTCGGCATCTTCACCGAGACTACAATTTCACCGAGCTCACGGCTGAGACAGCGCCCAGATCGTTACACCATTCGTGCAGGTCGGAACTTACCCGACAAGGAATTTCGCTACCTTAGGACCGTTATAGTTACGGCCGCCGTTTACCGGGGCTTCGATTCAAACCTTCGCTTGCGCTAAGTTCCCCTCTTAACCTTCCGGCACCGGGCAGGTGTCAGGCCTTATACTTCCGCTTACGCGTTCGCAAAGCCATGTGTTTTTGTTAAACAGTCGCCTGGGCCTTTTCACTGCGGCTTCTCACATTGCTGTGAGGAAGCGTCCCTTCTCCCGAAGTTACAGGACCATTTTGCCGAGTTCCTTGGCCGTGATTCACTCGAGCGCCTCAGGATACTCTCCTTGACTACCTGTGTCGGTTTGCGGTACGGGCTAGAATTCAGTAAACGCTTAGCAGGTTTTCTTGGCAGTCTGATTAGGTACACTATCCCGTTGGCCGAAGCCGCCAGGTACTATCACGTTTCAGCTAAAAGGGCGTACTTGACTACCCTCTCAATACCTACGCGCTTCAACGGGCACTTCCGTCCGCCCGCGGTACGTTCACTCCTGCGTCACTGCATCACTCCAAATTCTAGGTGCGGGAATATCAACCGCTGTCCATCGACGTAGCCTCTCAGCTTAGCCTTAGGTCCCGACTAACCCTGCTCCGATTAGCGTTGAGCAGGAAACCTTAGTCTATCGGCGAGGGGGTTTCTCACCCCCTTTATCGTTACTCATGCCTACATTTGCTTTTCCAGCCGCTCCAGCAAGCCTGACGACTCACCTTCACCGCTGCTGGAATGCTCCCCTACCACTTACGCATAGCGTAAATCCATCGCTTCGGTACCGGACTTGATGCCCGCGTATTATCGATGCCCTCTCGCTCGACCAGTGAGCTGTTACGCACTCTTTAAAGGAATGGCTGCTTCCAAGCCAACCTCCTGGCTGTCAAAGCAAGTGGACCTCCTTTGTTCAACTTAGTCCGAATTTAGGGACCTTAGCGGATGGTCTGGGTTCTTTCCCTCTCGGCATGGGACCTTAGCACCCCACGCCTCACTGCCGAGTATATCAACGGGCATTCGGAGTTCGTCAGGATTCGGTAGGCTGTGACACCCCCTAGTCCTATCGGTAGCTCTACCTCCCGCTGACTCCACCTCGACGCTGTACCTAAATACATTTCGGGGAGTACGAGCTATTTCTCAGTTTGATTGGCCTTTCACCCCTACCCTCAGGTCATCCAAATCCTTTTCAACGGAAACTGGTTCGGACCTCCAGTTGGTGTTACCCAACCTTCATCCTGCCCAAGGGTAGATCACAAAGTTTCGCGTCTACCCCCTCTGACTCTGCGCCCTATTCAGACTCGCTTTCGCTGCGGCTCCGCGTCTACAGACACTTAACCTTGCCAGAGAGGAGTAACTCGTAGGCTCATTATGCAAAAGGCACGCTATCACCCCACAAAAGGCTCTAACTGCTTGTAAGCACACGGTTTCAGGTTCTTTTCACTCCGGTATTCCCGGTTCTTTTCACCTTTCCCTCACGGTACTAGTTCACTATCGGTCTCGTAGGAGTATGTAGCCTTAGCGGATGGTGCCGCTAGATTCAGACGGGGTTTCTCCGGCCCCGCCCTACTCAGGAGTCCTCTACCGTACCTATTCAGTTCGCTTACCGGACTCTCACCGTCTCTGGTTGACTTTCCCACGTCATTCAGCTAAGAATAGATAATCAGATGTTGAGGTCCTACAACCCCGCGCTGGCCGTAACCAACCCGGTTTGGGCTCCTCCCCGTTCGCTCGCCACTACTGGGGGAATCATATGTTATTTTCTGTTCCTCCGGGTACTTAGATGTTTCAGTTCCCCGGGTTTGCCCCTAGCTCTCTAAGGAGTAGGTCTTGCAGCTTCACTGCAAGGGGTTGCCCCATTCGGAAATCCGTGGATCACTTGGTATGTGCCCATCCCCACGGCTTATCGCAGCTTATCACGTCCTTCGTCGCCTCTACGAGCCTAGGCATCCTCCGTGTGCCCTTCTTGTACTTCGTTCAACGCCTGTCCTAAAAGGACAGGTCGCTAGCCAATATGCTGGCCTTGTTTTCTCTCTCGTAATCGCATGTCAAAGAAC
>NZ_JZIR02000117.1:0-2381 GCF_000961955.2 Hymenobacter sp. AT01-02 | reverse complement strand
CGCCTGCCCTACTCCTGTTCCCCACTGCCCCATGCCCTACGCCGTCCTCCGAGTTGCCAAAATCAAGACTCAAGCACAGGCCGTCGCGGCCACTGGCCACAACTACCGCCAGGCGCAGCACCCCCACGTGATAAGCAACGCTGATAAGGAAGCCCCCCACCCAAACCGGGAGTACATCAACCACGAGCAGAAAGACTACTGGAGCCTGCTCGAAGCCCGGATCCAGGAGGCTGGGGTAAAGCGCGTCCGGCATGATTCCGTGCGCGGGATGGAGGTGATTCTAACCGGTAGCCCGGAGGGGTTTATTCGGGGCCAAGACGGGCGGGCGGTGGACTACTCCAAGAGCAAATGGGCGCAGGACAATTTGAATTTTTTGAAGGAGAAGTTCGGGGCCAAGAACGTGGTATCGTTCACCCTACACCAGGACGAGAAGACCCCGCACATTCACGCGGTGCTGGCCCCTATCACGGACAAGAACACGTTGTCGGCCGACCAGCTGTTCAACCCCAAGAGCTTGCGGCAGCTGCAAACCGACTATGCCCAGGCCATGTCCCCGTACGGCCTCGAACGCGGCGTCGAGCACAGCCAGGCCAAGCACGACCCCATGCAGCGCCTGTATGGGTTGGAGGCCCAGCACACGCAGCACGTGGCGGAACTGACTAAGCCCACAGCGCCAGCGCCGGCATTCGAGCTCAGCGATCCGCCCCTGCTCGGGCGAGACGAGTGGAAAGCCCGTGAGGAAGCCCGCATTAACGCCGAGCTAGCCCGCCAAGCGGAGGCCGCCCGGGTGCAGCTCGCAGAGGTCGCTAAGCTCGCCCAGGCGAACACAGCGGCCGCAGAGCAGGTGAGAGTGCTGCAAAAGCAATTGCGCACGGCAGAGGGGCTAAAACAGGCCCATTTTGGCACCTTGCAGACCGCTCGGCAAGAGGAAGCAATTCTATCCCTGGACTACGACCGTACGGCGGTGCAGTACGCGCAGGGGGCTGATTTACCTGATTTGCGGCAGTACGGCCAGGAAGTACGCGAGGAAACACGCCAGGCGCTCGTTCGCACCTTCGAGCAGACCCTAGCTAAGCCGGTGAAAGACGTGGCCGATTTCGTGGCCAAGCTGAAGGCGGCGGGCTACGAGGGGCAAGCCACCGAGGGAGACGAGGTAGTATTCACTCACGACCAGACCGGAGCTAGGTTTCCTACCACCGAGCTACGGCCCAATGGTCAGGCTCTAGAACCGCAAATCATAGCCGCCATTGAGCGCACCAAAGAGCACAACCTAACCCAAGACAAAGGCAGGAGCCAAGGGAGAGGAATTGGCATGTAAAGCACTCTTTTTCTAGCGTCCTCTAAACAGCTCCAAAATCAGTCGTTTTTGCCCCCTTTTTAAGAGCTAAGAAGCAAACGCCTCTAACTACTTGAGCACTAATACTATTCATTTACCAGGTTGGTAAATAGGATTTACCAGGTTGGTATTTTTGAGTTACCAAAAAGTAGTAACAAATGGTAAAAAAAATTTACTATTTATAAGGCGATATGGTAATAGCAATGTACCTTCGAGGTAAATAAAATTTACCACTATGGCCTACAAATCAGTAAAAAAATACGAGGCATTTAAGGAAAATCCTTTTGTCGAGCAGGCTATACAGGACATCAAAATCATCCAGAAAACCCAAGTCGTTCGATCTAAAAACCGGGATGAAATTCAGCTTATAGTCAACTCGTCTGGCGAGGTTGAGGGGCATACTGCTTTCATGAAATTTGTCGAAGTTGACGAGGAACAGTTCGCCAAAGTCTATTTAAGCCAGTTTACCGCATTCTGGGAACTGTCTAAGCCTGCTATTCGTGTTTTTGGCTTCATTATCAATGTATTAAAGCCAAAACAGGACGAATTTTTCTTAGAAATGACCAAGTGTCTGGACTACACTAAATACAAACACCCAAAGGACGTGCTTTCAGGTATTTCTGCCCTGATAGAATGCGGTATTATAGCCCGTAGCGACAGCCATTTCAAGTATTTCATTAACCCAATGGTCGTTTTCAACGGTGACCGAGTATCCTTTGCCAAGACCTACATTAAGCGGAAGAAAGTCCAAGCCAGTGCTCAGCAGCTCTCCATGTTTGATAAGCATGAAGACGTCACTCCACTTCAACAGGGCAGTGGGGAACAGGAGTAGGGCAGGCGGCTTAGCTGTATGCCTTTTTACCTCGGGGGTTTGGGGGCTGGCCCCCAAGTTGTTGTTTATTTAACTTACCTGATTCGTTTTGAACAATTCTAAGGAAGATTCTGACGGATATACCTCAGAAACACGTCGTGATATAGTTCATACAGCAGTAGAAAGGGTTCGCGCTCGAGGTATAGAGCCACGTCCTGATTTATTGCTCCTCTA
>NZ_JZIR02000116.1:0-5849 GCF_000961955.2 Hymenobacter sp. AT01-02 | reverse complement strand
GGTATAGCGGTTAGCTATACCCTTTGTTGTTATAATGTGCATGCCCTGGTCTGAGGCGGGCAATACTTTTCGTCAACTTTGGAAGAAAGTAGTGCCTTAAAGAAGTTAGGCCGCGTACGCGCCTTCCTCGGTGCGGCGTAAGAGGCTCAACGCGGTTAGGGTATCCAGTAGGGGCTGTACACGCTCCGGCTTGGTGCGGCGGAAACGGGCGGCCACTTGGGGCCCGGTAAGAGCTTGCCCAGCTTGTTGAACGGCATCCCGAACGGCCTGCATCTGGTGGGCCAACTCCGTAGGCCAGGGCTGGGGGCCGGTGGCTTCGGAGGTAGTGGCCGCTGCGGCCGCGGCGGCGGGTAGGGCCAGCGCCGACTGCTGTAGCTCCGGCGCTTGGTAAGCGGGGCGGAGGTACCGAACGTGACCAGCCTTTTCTTCGTGGGCCCGTTCGTGGTTGAGGCGCACCAAACGGGTAAGAATTTCGGCGTCGGGTAGGTCGGTGGGCCAGCCGTAAGCCTCGGCTACGGCGGCGTCTAGCTGTTGATGCAAACTCAGCACCACGGAGGCCAGGCCCTGCTGGTTGATGGTTTGCTCCTTTGCCGTGGTCAGGGGTTGTCCAGCGCGTAGCTTCTCTACCACGTTGTAGAGGTCGGTAAGGGTAAGCGTGGCGTGTTGGGCCTGCTGGCGTTTACGGTGGGCGTCGAGCTGTTCGGCCAGCTCCCGGATGCGCGCCTGCTGCTCTGCCGTGGCCGCCGGGAAAGGGAATTTTACAAAACAATCAGTATGGTTGTAGGTAGGCCTGTCCTCCAACATACCACCCGTTACATTAGCCCAAAGAGTATGAATTCTACTTGAGAGCACTCCAAAATAAAAATAGTCGTCCAAGCCAATAGCTATGATTTTAGCATCAGGCACAACCTCAGAGGACAGGAAGGAGAATATCCTGTGTTTTGCTGTTCGAGTGGTAGCTAGATATCTTGGAACACTAGACAATGCCGGCCGTAATTCAGAACGAGGTCTGCCAAAAATCCACCACTTTTCTCTTGTGCTTTTGTCTCTGTTTTGGTCTCTTTCCGGTTTGACGTTTTCAAGCAAGTACTGGTACACTATTGGAAAACGTGACAATACTTCTTCAGCAGTCAAGCCAAAAAAGTCTATTGCTAACATCCTACGTGAGGTCTGGGTTAAGTCCCTTCCGTTCAGATAGAGTCTTATGTACTTTTCCAACTCAGGAGTGGAGCCTAAGCCTAAACTTTTGGCTTTATTCTCATCAATTATAAATCCTAAGCCTAATACGGAAACGCCCATGTTAGCAAGGTTTTCGTTGGCAGTTAGGTGTAATGCACCTGCTAAATCAGCTCCAAGTGATAAGTCACTGTTGATATTGCCAGACTCTACAGCTAGTTCAACATCTGATGCATCGTCATCAGTTGGCATTTCCTTTACAACTTTCAATAAGTCACCCACATGGCTGCCTTCTTGGACTACAGTAAAAGCCACTCTAACAGATGCACCATCCGAAGCATCCACCCAAGGATGGTCAGGAATTGCGTAAATAAGTGACAAAGGCTGTTTCTCGTTTTCTAAGTATTGCTGCATTACACGACGATTGAAATTCATTGTAATTGAATTTGTCGTGATGAAGCCAAACTGTTCTGTTTTTGCTGATTGTATCGCTCGGGCAGCATTATCCCACCAATACATCACAAAGTCAGATGAATCCGGAACTCTTGCCTTATAGGCCTTTCTCAGCGCTTCAACATACCCGTCTCCTAATGCATCCCGCATCCGTTTATTACCAATAAACGGCGGGTTACCCACGATGAAATCGGCCTGGGGCCACTCGGCGGGCCGGGGGTTGGGGTAGTCGAGAACGGGCGTGCGGGCGGTTTCGTCGGGCATGGGCTGGCCAGTGGCCGGGTGCAGCTTGGTAGTACCATCCCAGCGCGTTATGGGTTGACCGTGGGCATCGAGGCGGGGCACGGGCGGGTCGTGTTGCAGGGCGGCATCCTGTTGGCGAATGTTCTGGTACTCATCCAACAGCGGCTCCCGGAGTTCGGAGGGGCCGTAGGTGCGCAAGTGCCACTGCAGATAGCCAATGCGCAACACCACGTCGGCAATGGCCGCCGCGCGCGGGTTGAGTTCCAGGCCCAACAGCTGGTGCGGGCTAACGGTGGTACCGCCGCCTAATTCCAGCAAACCGGTTTGGCCGTAGCTGTTAATAGCGGCCAGCACTTCGCCTTCCAGCCGCTTAAGGTGTTCCAGCGTCACGTAGAGGAAGTTGCCGGAGCCGCAGGCGGGGTCTAATATTTTGATGCTGGTGAGGCGGGTAAGGAAGCGCACCAGCTCTGCGCGGGCGTCTTTGGTTTGGCCTTCTTCCAGGCGGCGGGCGGCGGCGGCTTGCGCGGCGGCCCACTCCCGGCGCAACGGTTCCAGCACGGTAGGCAGCACTAAGCGTTCCACATAGCGGCGCGGGGTGTAGTGGGCTCCCAGGCTGTGCCGCTCCTTGGGGTCGAGGGCGCGTTCTAGCAGCGTACCGAAAATAGCCGGCTCTACCTCTGTCCAGTCCGCTTTAGCCGACTGCAACAGCAGCTCCGCCTGTCCAGCGTTCAGGGGTAAGGCCGTGGCATCGTGAAACAGCTTGCCATTGAAGCGGCGCAGCCGAGCCTTCAAATCCGGGGAAAAGCCGCCGGTGTCCATGGTGCGCCACAGGTTGGTCAGCGCGTCGGGCAGAAATTCCAGCAGCTCCGGGGTGTTGTATTGAGCCAGCATGCCGGTAAAGCTCTGTTTCGGAATCAGGTTCACATCTTCCGCAAACATGGTGAACAGGCAGCGCATCAGAAATTGCGCTACCACGTCGGGCGCGTGCCCGGCCCGTTCCAGCTGCTCCGATAGTTTAGCCAAGCGGGCGGCCAGTTCCCGCGTCACGCGGGCAGCGCGGCGGCTGGGGTCTAACTCTTTGGGGTCGAGGAAAACTTGGCGGAGCATAGCCCGCGTTTTTTCATCAGCCAGCGCGGCCAACGGTAGCCGGAACTTGGTTTGGTCGGGGAAAGGCACAAACGAATCCCCAACGCCAGCAAAGTTGCTGTATACGTCTATGCAGTAGCCCACATCGGCCACCAGCACAAACAGGGGGCGGGGTTCTTCCGCCGGCAGGGCGCGCACGTACCCAAGGGCCTGTTGGCGGGCGGCCTGCATCATTTCGGCCCACTTGGCGGAGCCGCGTACGGCGTGGCCTTTGCGGCGTTTGCTGGGCTCTAGTCCCAGGTCGGCGCGTTCCTGTTTCTTCTGTTGGTCGGCGGTGTCGGTGCCTTGTTTGGTTTCCAGCACAAAGCAGCCGCGCTTATATAGGTCAATCCGGCCGGTGCTTTTCTTGGCGCCGTCGTTGAATTGCACGGCCCGTTCCAGCACGTAGCTATCCTGGGTAGGGTCGTCGGTGGTAGGGTCGGGGCGGGGTACTTCCAGCAGGTCGCAGAGGTCTTGCAAAAACAGGCCGTAGTTGGCCCGCTCCGCGCCGCCGGAGTTCTTCCAGCGGGCTTCAAAGTCGGGGTAAGTCAAAGCGGATAAGAATAAGGTAGAAATCGGGCGGGGAAGATAGGTAGCTATTTAGAATGATAGTTGTGATAGTAGTGAAAACTGCTACTTTGTTTAACGCTTCACACAGGCCGATTTGCAATGAAATCATTAGTTAACCTCTTGCTATACTCTTCTACTCTGTATTGCTTACCCGCCTTAAACCAACGGGCAATAGCGCAACAGATGGAGGCTGCTAATACTTTTGCTACTGCCTACCAAATTCTCAACGCAAAGTGTGCGTTGTTTCCGGCTAGTGCATCAATGGTAACATTTGGCGACTCTATTCCTCACAATGGGCGGTTTACGCCTACTGTGGAACAAGTTACTATCGTGGAAAAGGCTTTGCCTAAGGTAAAGTTGGGTCGACTATACGAATACCCACCTGCCACTGCATACTATACGGATTATCCGGCTTCAATTAAGAAGCGTTGGAAGAGTTATCACCGTCAGTATTATGGGTTTTATAACCAACAGCACCAACCGTGTTTCTTTATCAATCTGTTCATCTATGATATAGAGGATTCGCCAAGCTCAGTTCCCTATTGGCTTCGTACGCGCGTTAGTGTCCTTGATGGGGGCACAGCCTATTGGCGCATTTATTACAATCTAGTTACTGGTCATTTTTACAATTTTTCGCACAATGGCGAAGGTTAATACAGTTCGGCGAGTTGAATATTGCCAACTGTACCGTACCAAAATCGGTACACGGTACACTATTCTTGCAGCCACCGGCGTACGGTATTGAAGGGCACGCCGGTTTGTGTTTCTATTTCCCGTAGGCTCAACCCTTGTGCGTGCAACTCCCGTATGCGCGCCTCTTTCTCCGCCTTGCCGGCATATCGGGTAGCACCCTGAAAAGCGGAGCTACTGGGGCGGGGTAGCCGTTCATACAATGCCAGCGCGTGTTGCCGGTACACGTCGGCAATAGCCAGGGCAGTGGTTAGGTCAGCATCTTCGCAGGTGAGGGTACGGCTGGCAGGTGCTTCTCCGTTCTCAAAGCAGCGTAGCAGCGTAAGCAGCATACAGAGGCGGAAACAGGCGCGGCCGTGGCGTTTGGAGGCACTGCCAGAGCCTTCCCCAAAGTCGGCTATTCCTTCGCGTAGCCATTGCTGCCAGGCCGCGTTGAAACGTTGTTCCTGAGTTGGGGTAAGGCGTACCACTACCCGGCCCGCACCGGTGGCAGCTATCATTTCCGACACGCGCACCGACAGCGCATCAAACCACGTATCGAGAGAGCCGCTGGCGGGTGCGGCAAACGGGTCGTCCCAGACGTGCGGAGCCTCAAAGGCATAAAACCAGAAGCGCGAAAACAATCCATCCTCAGCAGTTGGGATAAGCCGAGCCACCTGCTCTGGCGTACCTCCCAGCGCCACCGACAGGGCCGGCCGGCTCAACTCATAGGTGCCAGCGGTTTTGCGGTCGTACTGGTGCGGTTCGTGTTCGGAGCATTTGCGCAACAGGGCGGAGTAGTCGCCAAAATCCTGCTTTAGCGCGCCGCTTAGGGTGTCGGCTTCCGTTTCACAGATGATACCCCGCTCGTTGTTTTCGGCCAGCGTCTTTACCACGTTGGCCGCGCCGTTATCAGCCGGGATAAAGAGCCGGCGGCGCGGGGGCTCCGTTGGCTTCGGAGGCAGCGGCCCGCTGGCTTTGGCGGCGCGCTTCTGTTGCTCGTATTCCTGTAGCTGCAGCTCGTATCCTTCCCGTTCCCGCTGGCTGGCCTCGCGCACGGCCAGATGTTGAGGCCAAGCCAGCCGGCGGGCCCAGTCCAGCGCGCCCTTGCCGGAGGCCGCGGGCGCTACCACAAAGGCATACACGTTGGCCCCAATAATCTTGCCCCGGTACATGCCTTCCAGCGTCGGGAAGCAGCCTGATAGCACGGCCAGCGTGCCGGTTAACAGTACGTCCCGTTCGCGGGCCGTGGGCAAGGGCTGGCAGCACTGTTGCAGGAAGTCGGGTAGCAGCCGGTATACTTCCGCCGAAATGGTGGGCGTATTGAGGGGCGCGGCCAGCAACGGGACGGAGCCCGTGCCACCGGGGCTACGTCCGGTGCTACCGTGCTCAGCTCCGGCAGTTGAGCTAGGCCGGGCCGTGGGTGGTTCCCAGGGTTTGCTATTATGCTGGCTGGTTCCCCGCTGGTAAATGCCGCGCACGGTGCGGGCTATTTCATTGGCGGCGAAATCGGCGGCAGCATACCCAGCGGCGTGGTTCTCCAAATCAGGTAAGGCAACTCCCTTTTCATTGCAGAAGAACGCCAAAGCAGTTAGCCAGGCATTGCGCCCACC
>NZ_JZIR02000115.1:0-1203 GCF_000961955.2 Hymenobacter sp. AT01-02 | reverse complement strand
CGCCGTAAACGGATACTCTAAGGGCCTAAGTGGCTACACCTACAACAAGAGCGACAACGTGTTTAGCGACGATACCGCCGGGGCCGAAATAGCTACCGTTACGGGGAGTACCACGGCTGGCTTCGAGTTGGTAATGAACATTGGGGTAGCAGCGTAAGGCTTTCCTGCCACAGCCATTTTTTACACGGCAAGCTGCTGCCTGCGACATGTAACAGCTTCTTGTTTATTCTGCTATGCCCGACCGTATCATCACGCTGTGCTACCGCAAAATAATTGATATCTCGGCCACCCGCCCCTGGGAAAAGCTGGTATTCGACGATACGTACCAGGAGTTCCGGATGCAGGCCCAGCTGTACAACCAGGAGCGACGCTTTCGCTCCTTCGGGGAGTTGCTGCAACATGCACCCGGCGCCGAGCAACTGCATTTTTTGGTGAGCGCGGCGGCCCGGGGCTACCTTCAGCAGCTCAACGGGGTAGTGCCCGATATTGTCAACAACCTGGGTAAGCACTTTCTCACATTCAGTAAGTTTCAGTTCGAAATAATCAACTCCGACCTGCTCGATAAGTCCCGCCACCAGGTAGCCATCAACTTCTACGCCGACCCGCTGGTGTGGCACGAAACCATCGATAATTTCTTGTTCGTGTCGGCTAAGACAGAAGCAGTAGGGGAAGTTCTGACTCACCTTATGCAGTTGCAGCCCTACCTCAGCATTTATTCCCTGCAAAAGCCTGAGTAAGATGATTAAGCAAACGCCCGGAAGAATCTACTTGGCCGACCAGCACGGCTTCATTACTACTCCTCAGTACAGCCGGTGCAGCGTGTTTTCCTTTGCCGATTACGCCGACGAGCAGCGTCCCGCTACGGGCCGCTTGCTGGCCTTCAACGAGGAAACCCTAGCCGGAGGGCAGCGCAGTAGCCTGCCGGTATGGGAGGACGCCTACGTTGTGCTATTGCCCCTAACCGGTGAAATAAAGTACACCTCCTCGGAGGGGCAGGCCGCCGTGGTGCAAGTAGAAGAAGTGGAGGTACGAGCCCTGCCCGCCGGTGCCACCATCGAGCTGGCCAACCTGTTTGAAGAAGAACCAGTCAGCTTCTTACACATCTGGCTCCGGGCCGGCTCCTTAGCCAAAGCATCATCAGCAGTATTCAGCTATGGTTTTGAGCAGTTGGAGAATACGCTGGCGGAGGTAGTGCCTGCTGGG
>NZ_JZIR02000114.1:0-17933 GCF_000961955.2 Hymenobacter sp. AT01-02 | reverse complement strand
GCTAATTTGTCTAAGCTGGCCCAAGTACTGGCCGCCCAACGCGTATCCCCTGTTACTACAACTCCGCAGAAAGATTCTTCCTCCCAAAATAGCCGCCGTAGGGCACAACGAGAAGCTAGCTCGACTATGATGGCGCAAGCTTGACAAGGCAGTACTAGCACAAATCAAAGAGCCCGTGCTACTAGTAGCACGGGCTCTTTGATTTGTGCTAGTACTGCCTTGTGAGATTACTTCATCGTAGTCGAGCTAGCTTCTCGTTGTGCCCTACGGCGGCTATTTTGGGAGGAAGAATCTTTCTGCGGAGTTGTAGTAACAGGGGATACGCGTTGGGCGGCCAGTACTTGGGCCAGCTTAGACAAATTAGCCTTCATGCTAGGGGGTATAAAGTGGAAAATAGCAATCGGCAATAGGTAGAGTAGGAATAGAGCAGGTTGCGGCAAGATAAATAAATACGGCAATAGTTTAATAATTAGGTAAAGCACTTGCTTGGCAAGTACTCCGCGTTCTAATTAGATAATCAACATGCTACTTGGTAGGGGGCGGGGTTTCGTGCTCTACTTTAGTAATGCGGGCCTGTCCCCAAGGCGCAATGCTTACCTGCACGCGGAGCTGTTGGCGCTTCGTTAGCTGACGGCCCATGTCCTGCGGGACATAGTAACGCTCTAAACCGTAGCGCATACGTACGCCGTACCGCTGGGTGTGGCGCAAGCGCGAGCCGCTGTGCCATACGTCTTGTACTGAACCGCGTAGGATAACCTGCGCGGCGTTTACCGTGGGCTTGCTATCATATACGCCTACTGCTTCGTATGCACTGCCCCGGGGCTCTAGTACCACGTAGGCCGCCTGCTTGCGGCGGGGTAGCTGGGCCCCATGCCAAAGGCTGCCGGGTAGCTGGCTTACATTGTAGTTGAGCACGAGGTAGTCGCCGTAGAGCAGGTCGCGCGGGTCAACGGGAGCGGTGCGCAGCCAGATAGTGCGCCCCAAAGCACTGGTGGCATATCCGGCGGCGGCCACACCCAGTACAAAGACTGCCTGCGCAACCACTAGCCACAGCAGCCACTGACGGCGGCGCGGCTCACTCAGCGTTGAGGGGCGCTCCGGGATGGTAGCGGAAGAATCAGCAAGTGGCGCCCTCATGGTTTCAGAATCGTCTTATCGGCGAATGTATGAGCCGCGCGCCGCCGTAAGTACCAGCTCAACCCTAGCAGCAGGATTCCACCCAGCAGGAAAAACAACGACTTATCCATGAAGCCCCACGTCAGCTTAAAGTAAGCCACGGCGGTAGTCAGAATAAAGAGCACGGTGCCTAGGGTTACGCGGTCTTGGTTCTGCTCTTGGTGGGCCCGCAGCAGTACGGAGCCTGAGTAGGCGTAGAGTACTACCAGCGTGGCAATGGCCAGGGGAAGGCCACCAGTAAAGTAGAACCCAGGCAAAAGCAGCAGCCAGTCGGTGGCGCTGCTGAGGCGGCCCCGGCGCTGCTTGCCCCAAAGCGAAATGGCTACTACTCCAGCTAGGGCTGCCAAGTAGGCGGCTAGCGGGGGGCGCAGCTCCCCCGCATAGTAGTCCGACTCGCCAAACAGGGCTAAACCCAGCGTAAACAGGAATGCGGCTACCAGGGGTGGCCCCTGAATAGACCGGCCCGCCGGACGATTCGGCTGCCAGTCGCCGAAAGCATAGATCAGCATGGCAGGAATGAAGAACCACGTGATTTTGATGTGCAGGTGGTTCACAAGTAGGGCCGCTTGCCACAGCAAGCCCCCTGCCAACACTCCACCCGCCAGAGAATCAGGACGGCGCCACCAGTACCAGCCCAAGCCTATTGCCGTGAAGGCCGCCGTGAGGTAGCTAAAGGCGCCTAGCTGCCCGGTGTTATAGCCCTGTACTACTCCACCAATGACCACGGTGAGCAGGAACAGAAACCGACTGCGGTACAGCCACGTCAGGCCCATACCAGCTACTGCCCAGGCCAACAGGCCCGTTAGGTCGTAGCCGATTAGCTGGTACAGTTGGCTGGTAAGCACTATGCCTGCCCCAAACAAGATCAGCCCCAGGGCTACCAAGCCCATGCCCACATTGCCATTGCCCCGGCGCCGGAAGTACTCGCCCGCCGCGTATGCCCCTATCATGGAGCCCAGGAGTAGACCCAGCCGGAGCAGCTCGGGCAGGGCTTGCCAATTAGCCGCAATCAAACTCAGGGCGCTAAGGCCCACCAGCAAGCTGCCCAAGAGCGGCAGCAAGCCGATGGCGCGCTCATCGGTGGCATAAAGAGCTAGGAGCTGACGGCGCTGCTCTTCCGTGATGATGCCTTTCTGCACCCACTGCGCCCCGTCGGTTTCTAATAGTGTACGACTCATAACATCGGCAACATACGCAGGAAGCAGCTAGCCTGATAGCTGGTCCTGGCAGAATCCTGAGTAGCGCTACTGCGGCTGTGCTCTAGTAGCCGCGGGCTTCCCTAGTAGTAGCATACCGCTAGTGAGGACCTAGTTAGGGCTGATGGTATAGGGCCAATAGCTTCTGGTGTACCATGCTGAGTGCTCAGACGTGCAGAAACAGGCCAGGCAGTGCGTCGTTTCCCACTGATGCGAGCAGCCGGGGCACTGCCCACCGGTGGCGAAGGTGTGCCAGATGTACCCGCAGGTGCACTGCCACTGTTCGTTGCCGGCGGGTTGCCAGTTGCACTTGGGACAAGCAATGTGGGTAGCGGGCTTTCCGTTAGCCATGAGCGGCGGCGTGTAGTGTACGTTCTAAGGGTGCCTTATTCTAGGGCAGGGGCTGCTTTGCGGGCCCGGGTCATTTCGCGCTTGCCAGGAGGACCAGGAATTCTCTCCACGAGCCAGCCAGCTGCCTTTAGGCTACGGCGGAAACTGCCCTTGGCGCAGTAGCTCACCAGTACGCCATCGGGGGCCGTCGCCTCATATAGTTGGGCAAATACCTCATCAGTCCACATATCGGGCTGTTTCTCCGGCGCAAAGGCATCGAAGTAAACAACCTGGTAGGTATTGGTAGGTAGGGCAGTAGTTTGCAGCTCTCCCGAGCGTTTGTATAGCTCAAACCGGGGCGTGAGGGCCACGGGGCGGTTCCAGGTGGCAGCGTGCAGTTGCTGATGGTAGTCCAGAAGCTCTGGGTTAGTAATGTACGCCTCTGTGTTCATTTGCTCCACTACTGACCAGGGCAGGGGAAACTTCTCAATGGTGTCGTAAAAAATAGGGTGGGCACTGTCGTGGCTGCGCTCTAGGGTGAGTAGGGCGTTCAGTCCGGTGCCAAATCCAATTTCAAGTACCCATACTGGGCCAGCCGTGGTATCCAGAATGGGAGCAAGGCCAGCGGCCAGGTACACGTGCCGGGCTTCTTGCACGGCCCCGTGCGTGGAATGGTAATGCTCGTCTAGCGCTGGCACATACAGGGTGCTGGAGCCATCGGCGGTGGTACGAACTTCTACGTGTGGTTGTGGTAAGGACATAGGGGCGGAGTAAAGAACGCAACTGATGCAGCAAGCCAGCGGTGAGGACTACGGCGCCAGCTACTGACTTGCGGCCGCTTTGCTGCTGCGCTCGTATTACGTAGCCTTTCCGTACTGTTATTGACCTTCGCCCGCTACATGCCTCGCATCAGAGTAAATCTACCGGAAACTTTCCGGTTTTCCGTTGCCATCCCCGTCCGCATTACCGACTTGAATTATGGCGCCCATCTTGGTAACGATTCACTTCTTAGCATCCTTCACGAGGCACGCGTGCAGTTTCTGCTGCACTTGGGCCGCCCCGAGGTAGACCGCACTACTGGCCGGGGCCACATCATGGCCGATGTGGGAATTGAGTACAAAGGCGAAGCTTCCACGGCGACACTCTGCACATTGATATGGCAGTGGATGACGTGGCGAAGTATGGGTTCGACATTGTGTATCGCGTGCAAAACCAAGCCGGGCGGGAGGTAGCCCGCGCCAAAACCGGCATGCTAGCTTTCGACTACACTACCCGTAAGTTACTACCCTTGGCAGAGGAAGACCTGCGTAAGCTCCGGGGAGAGTAGAGATTCTGCTCGGCAGTAGCAGGAACCGTAAAAACTGGGAACCCAACTGCCTCTGACGTTGTATCTTTGCGGCTATGATGATTGACTTGCCCGTAGTTTCCAAGCGCGATATCCGCAAACTTACCCCCGACGAGCTCAAAGCCTTTATGGTGGAGCACGGCGAGAAGCCTTTCCGTGCTAAGCAGGTACTAGAGTGGCTGTGGAAGAACACGGCTGCTTCCTTTGAGGAGATGAACAACATCTCCTTGAATACGCGTGAGTTGCTGGCTCGTCACTTCGTGATCAATGGAGTGCAGGTGCAGAACTCCCAGCTTTCCAATGACGGTACCATCAAATCGGCGTTCCGCCTGCATGATGGCAATATTGTAGAAGGGGTGCTCATCCCGCACGATACGCGCATGACGGCCTGCATCAGCTCGCAGGTAGGATGTTCGCTCACGTGCAAGTTCTGCGCTACCGGCTACATGGAGCGTAAGCGTAACCTGGACGCGGCCGAAATCTACGACCAGGTGGTGCGCATCCGGGAGCAGTGCGAAGCTCAATACGGCACGCCGCTCACCAACATTGTGTATATGGGCATGGGCGAACCCCTACTCAACTACGCCAACGTGGTGAAAAGCATTGAGCGCATTACCGCCCCCGACGGCTTGAATATGGCTCCGCGTCGCATTACCGTTAGCACCGCCGGTATTGCCAAGATGATTAAGAAGTTGGCCGACGACGGCGTGAAGGCAAACCTAGCTCTTTCTCTGCACGCTCCCAACGATACCAAGCGCAACGAAATCATGCCCATCAACGAAGCCAATTCCCTGGCCTCGCTGAAGGATGCTTTGAAGCACTACCATCAGGTAACCGGCCGCAAGGTGACCTACGAGTACATTGTATTCGAGAGCTTCAACGACACGCTGCAAGATGCTGAGGAGCTGTACCAGATTTCAAAGTGGATTCCCTGCAAGGTGAACCTCATCGAGTACAACCCCATCGAAAACGCTGACTACGTGAATACCGCCGATGATAAGCTAATGGCTTTTCACAAGTACCTCGCCGACCGTGGTGTACAGACCAACGTGCGTCGCTCCCGCGGCAAAGACATTGATGCTGCCTGCGGCCAGCTGGCCGTAAAGGAAAAGACGGTAGCTGCTTAAGGTGGCTGTTATTCCGGCTAAATGCAACGGGCCCGCTCTCCTGAGGAGAGCGGGCCCGTTGCATTAGGGAGTAAACCTACTTGCCTACTTTCGCTTTGTTTAGGTCGGCAAATAGCAGAATTACTTCAGGGCACTGCGAAGCCATCTGGAGCGAAATCTTGGTGCCTATAGTTTCCATGCGCTTTTGATCTAGAAAGATATCGGCGCCGTAGAGTTGGCTGATTTCCTTAGCGTAAGGCTTGAGGTTCCTTTGAAAGGCTTGGATGAGCTCTTGTGTCCGTTGCTCAAGCGTCATCTTTTTTAGCTCGGCTGTGCGGGGCTGCAAATCCTGGCACATGGCAGCAGCAATAGGCTTCAGTATGGCCACTTCTTCGGGCTTTACTTCCTGTTGTTTGCTGACTTGCGCGCTACCTAGGCGCATAAACAGCGGCTGGCTCACGGGGCATTCCTGCATCATCACTATCCCCACGCGGCGACCTAGTTGCTGGCCGTACGTCTGCGCCGCGGGACCCATAGCTATTATCTTACGCATGAGCTCTTTATTATCCGTAGCCGTCTTGGTGAAGAGGCGTACGAAGAGCTGCTGGGCTTCCTCTTGTGATAAGTTATCCAAAGACCTTTTCTTGCTTTCCAACTCTAGCTGCCGACACATGTCTGCGCTTACAGCTTGAACTAGTTTCTGCTCGGCTACGCTGTCGGCAGGGGCGGTTTGCGCTTGGCTCAGAAGGGCAGTAGTGCATAAAGCAAGCAGCAATACAACACGGAGAATAAGTATTTTCATGTTGCCAAAACTACGTTTAATTCCTTAGCGCTTAGAGTTTCCAAACCGAAACGTGAAGTCGATGTAAGCCGGTATCACGTACGTGCTGAAGGCGTATGAGCCATCGAAGGGAAGGAAATACACCGCGCCTAGCCCCAAGCTTGTGCGTTGCCAGTTGATTTTGGCTCCATACAAACCGCCAAGGCCCGAGTTGCTATTGGCGATAATGTAGTTTTCGGTGATGAGTGATACCCGACGGCTCATCCGGCGTTGCCCGCCTACTTGTAGCACGGGAGTGCTCCCAATCTCGCCGCCCGCAAAGCCATAGCCTAGGCCGACGGTAAAATTATTGTCGGCCGAGCCGTAGGTGGCTACCCCATAGGCTAGCCCTACTCCCGAAGCCTTGTTGTCTTGGTCGAAATCAGGAATACGTAGGTAGAGCACGCCAGCGCCAGCGTGCCAGTTCTCCGATATGCGGGCTGAGAACTTAGGTGTCAGGGCCAGAAACTGGTAGCGTAGCGGCACGCCCGGCAGCACTGATACAATGGCGCCCATCGAAAAATTATCGGTGATGCCGTAGTTAGCGCCAACGAAATACAAGGTGATGTCTTGCAAGGTGCCCTCGCCGCGGCGGAGGTTACGGGCCGTGGGCGCGAAAAACAGGCGGTTGCCGTTGCCAATATCCATCCAGTTGGCTGGGCGCTGGACCAGCTCTGTGGTTAGCTCCTGCAGGCGCAAAATATTGCTTCGCTCCACCGATACCGTACCTAAGTCCACGGTCAAGAACTCTAGCTGCTGGGGTTGGTGCGCAGTTAGCTTCCCATCGAAAGCGGTGCCTGTGCGCAACGTCACGCGGAAACGACGGCCTACTGAATCGGCGGGCGTAACAGAACTCGCGGAAGTGGCCGCGGAAGGATGGGTAGCTAACTGCTGCCGGTCCTCAATGGTTTGGCGCACGGCAGCTAGCTCGGCGGGGGAGTAGGGCCGCAGGACCGTGCGGCCGTCGCGAAGTTGCACTTGCAGAGTTACACTACTATCGGCAGTGAGGCGCTGAATAAATCGCGCTTCCTGAAAGTCATTGGCCGAAAACGTAGGAAATAACCCATAGGCAACTTTCTCGTCCGCATCAATTACTGCGCCCACGATTGGGCTCACTATCAGCGGTTTGGTAGCTGGCTGTTGAGCATGCACTTTGGAGCTGATGAGCGCAGCCAGGACGAGAAAAAGTACATGAAAGGGGGTACGAATTGGGAGCATATAGTAGTGAAAATGACCACGGATCAAACCTATCATTCTGCTGCAATACTCCACTATAGCCCGAGCGCTATTCTACCTTAAGATTAGACTTTATACACCACGAAAAAGGCGGATGAACCCTTCAAAATAGAAGGATACATCCGCCAATACGCTGTTTTTTAGCTCCGAAAGACCTTCGGAAATTCTGACTTTTTAACTTTTCCAGCGGCCCTCGGAGCGGGGACGACCGGTGCTGATTTCTTCTTTGGTTTCGCCTTCGGGCACCTCTCGGGTTTCAATGCGCACGGCATGGGCTTTGGGCTGCACTTTCTGGCCGAAAGCATCGGCAAATTCTTGGGTAAACTCTGCCCCGAAAAAGATAATGAGGGACGAGTAGTTTACCCACAACAGCAGCACAATGGCCGAGCCTGCCGCCCCGAAGGCCGAGCCAGGATCTGACTTGGCGATGTAGAAGGCAATGAGGTACTTCCCAACCAGGAACAGCAGCGCCGTGATGACGGAACCAATGCCCACGTCGCGCCACCGAATGATGGCGTCGGGTAGGAAGCGGTAAATCATGCCGAACAGTAGCGACGTGATGAAGAGGGAAAGGGCGAAGTCAACGAGATGAATGAAGATGACAGCCACCTCGGGAAACCAGCGTTGCAGCTGATCGGTAAAAACGCTAAGTAAAGCGCTGATAACAAAAGAAATAAGAAGTAGCAAGGCTACGCTCAAAATCAGTCCGAAGGAAAGCAGCCGGTCTCGAATGAACTGCCACACGCCGTTGCGGGGCTTCACCTTTAGATTCCAGATGTCGTTAATGCTCTCCTGCAACGTCACGAAGAAGGTAGTAGCCGCAAAAACCAGGGTACCAATTCCGATAATGGAAGCCACTCCACTTTTCTGCTGCTTGGTAAACTCCGCAATGGAATCTTGCAGAAACTTCGCTGAATCGGCTCCCAGGAAGCCGCGCATCTGACCGTAGATCTGGCCAGTCACGGCTTCTGCCCCGTAGATGGCGCTGGCCGTGGTAATCACTATGAGCAGCAGCGGGGGCAGCGAGAAGATGGTATAGTACGACAAGGCGGCGGCGTGGCGAAACGAGTTGTTCACCATAAACTCGCTGGCCGTGGTCTTGAGAATGTTAAGTACGTCGGAGACGCGGTAATGTGAGGCCATCGGGAAGGAGTAAAATCAGACAGAATGCCGCACGTACTACGGGCAGGATTGGCGCAACGTTGGCCGAGACGTTCGTAAATTGGTGATCTTGCGTACAAGCACAGCCGTAGCTGAGCAGCTAACGGATACACTTTTCCTTTTTACTTATGCGGGTTTTCTCTACTACTTCTTGGCTGGCCGGTAGCGGCCTGTTCCTTCTTTCTGGCCTGCTGGCCTGCCAACAGCAAACGCCCGCCGGGCAAGCTGCTGCCAATAACTCTGCCCCCGCCTCCACCGAGGCTGCGGCCAGCTACCCCGCCGCCGAAGGCTTCGACCAAGCTGGCTCGGATGCAAAGGCTACAGCGCTGGCAGACAGTGTAATGCGAAAAATGGGCGGCTACTCAGCATGGCAAAGCACCCGCCTGCTAGGCTGGGACTTTCTGGACGGCTCCTATCAGCTCTGGGACAAGCAGACCGGCGACTTCCGTTGGCAGAAGGATAGCCTAGTGGCCGTGTACAACCTCAACACCAAACAGGGGCACGCGTACCGTAGCGGGCAAGACATTTCGAGCATGCCCGAGGGGCAAAAGCTGCTGGGCCAGATGTATCCCATCTGGGTGAACAACTCGTGGTGGTTGCTCATGCCCTTCAAGCTCAAGGATTCCGGTGTTACGCTCACGTACAAAGGCCCTGGCCAGCTAATGGATGGTACTCCCGCCGAGGTGTTGAACATGACGTTTAAGAACGTAGGCGTCACGCCCGACAACAAGTACGAGGTGCTGGTGAACCCTAAAACTAGCTTGGTAGAAGAGTGGGCCTTTTTCCCCAAAGCAACGGACGCCCAACCGGCGTTTCGTCGGCGCTGGGCCAACTACCGCCAGTATGGCCCCATTATGCTGGCTACAGACCGCACCGATGGGAAGGATGGCCGCGGCCTTGACCACGTAATTGCGCGTACCGACGTCCCTGCTGGTATCATGCAAAACCCCAAGCCTATGGCCCGCCTCTAGGTTTGTTAATAGCCTTCTTACCCAGACTGGCCTCCTAAGGCTACCTACAGGTATACTGCGTAGGTAGCTCTGGGAGGCCAGTTTGGGTTTAGCATAGCGCTTGGCGGAAGCTAGATTTTTGCTAGCTCCCAGCGTAGGGTTTCAATGGGAGCTTCGCGCAGAGCCCCGGCTAGTTCAGCATCGTCTTGGAAATGCAGTTGGTGTAGCACCGTAGCCTCAACGCTTACGGTAAACTGGGTTTCCTGGAAGGGCCAGGGATGCACCGTTATGGGGCCTTCTGCCTGGGGCCGTTGTACTTCGTGGCGCTGTCCGTCGGGGCCGGTGTAGATTTCCAGGTTGCGACCCATTTCGGGTATTTCCTGGCGGCACAAGATCAGGCTGAGCCGGTCGCACCAGTGAAGCAGGGCGTAAGCGCGTTGCGCCTCACTCTTTTTCAGGCGCAAGTCGCGCAGCCAGTGTTTCTGTTGCGTCGCTTGCTCGTCTAAGAAAGTATCTAGCTCGGCTTGCTGCCCGCGGAGGCCTTCGTACAGGGTGCTCAGGTGTAGGCTGGTGAGCAAGCTTCGCCACCGTCCCTGAAACCGGGCTGCCTTCATGAGCTTGGTGGCTTGCTCCAATGAAAACGACTTCATGGTGAAATTGGCGGGTGCTCCCGCTAGAGTCAGGCCGTAGTGCCCATCCCAATCTGCCTGCTCGTCGTCGTGCTGAGCTGCGGCTGCCAGAAGTCCCACCCACTGGTCGTTGGGCAAAAACGCGGGCCACTGGTGCAGCACCTGGGCCGCTAATAAGGCGTGGGCTTGCTGGTAGATAATTTGCCAGCCGGCGGGAACATGGTTTACAATCATACGAAGCTAGGTACGGGGTGCTGCTGAGAAACGCAGCAGAAGCGCCGAGGTTTGTCAAGCTTCTATCAAAAAAGGAACGCCCTACTTGGGGAAGTAGCGTCCGGCAGCATGCTACCTGCTGTTTGCCTATTAAGTAGAAGAAGATACGTGTGCGATGGTGGTAGGTAGTCGCTGAAGTAACTGGTTCGCCCAGTAAGGGTGCAACTCTATTTCCACGCCGCCAACCTGAAATAGACCGGGCTTATATTCCGGGTCGCTGAAGCGGGTAACTCGAATCTGCGTAGGTGCTTATAGCACCTCAATATGCGAGTAAGGAATGCGCGCGAGAGAAGAAAGGTCCAAGTTGTTTTGGATGATTACATTCTATTTATCAGAGCCTTATCTGCAAGATGTTACCATAGTGCCAGCTTCCTATTCTGGCTGATATTACCTCCGTCTGACGCACGTTGTGTACACTTTCATACTGCGCACGCAACTGTTTCCATCCTGCCTGCAGAAGATTAGGTCACCGGAGGCTACCGTCTCGCTTTATAATAATCCGCAGGCCTAGAAAGATTAGGTACAACATGCCAAGCTGCACTACTATGCGGCCTAGGTAGCAAAGCGCTTCCCAAACTCAGCAACATAGCCGTTACTTCAGTACCAAGGCTTCTTTCAAGTGAAAGAGCATGTCATCCGTCATGGTGTCTAGGGAGTACTGCGGCTGCCAGCCCCAATCTTGGCGGGCGCGCGAGTCGTCGATGCTGGCAGGCCAGGAGTCGGCAATCTGCTGGCGCGAATCAGGCTGGTAGGAAACCTGAAAGTCGGGGTAGTGGCGCTGAATGCTGGCCGCAACTTCCCGGGGGCTGAAGCTCATGGCGCTCAGGTTGTAGCTAGAACGTACCTGAATAGTGTCGGCGGGAGCGTGCATCAAATCCAAGGTGGCTTTCAATGCGTCGGGCATGTACATCATAGGCAGGTAGGTTTCCTCGGCCAAAAAGCAGTTGTACGATTCTCCGGCTACAGCTTTGTGGTAGATGTCCACGGCGTAGTCGGTGGTGCCGCCACCGGGTAGGCTCTTGTAGCCAATGAGGCCGGGGTAGCGCAAGCTGCGCACATCGAGGCCGTGCTTCTTAAAGTACCACTCACACCACTGCTCCCCGGCCAGCTTACTGATGCCGTACACTGTGTTGGGGTTCATCACTGTGAGTTGGGGCGTGTTGTGACGGGGGGTATCGGGGCCAAACACGGCAATGGAGCTAGGCCAATATACTTGCTGCACGCCTAGGTCTACGGCCGCGTCTAACACGTGAAACAAGCCGTCCATATTCAGCTGCCACCCAAACTTGGGGTTCTTCTCCGCTGTGGCTGAAAGTAGGGCGGCCAAGTGGTATACCTGCTTGGGCTTGTACTGGCGCATCACTTCTTCCAGGCGGGACTTGTCCAGCACATCAAGCAACTCAAAGGGGCCGGCTTCCTGCAACTCTGGGTTCTGGGGCGCGCGCACATCGGCGGCTATTACAGAAGAGGCACCGTATAGCTGGCGCAACTCGTGCGTAAGCTCTAAGCCCAATTGGCCGCCAGCGCCAATAACAAGAATGGTGTCGCCGGGGGTGGCGGAGCTGCTGAGAGTGGTCTGCATGCAGGAAGTTGAGGAAGGGGGTGGATGGAGGAAGACAAAGATACGTGGATGGCACGGTTCAGCATTGCTACTCCAGCGTGGCAACCGGGCGTACAACCACCGCGCCACTTTTGGTATCTACCTCGTATCAGCACACTAGTAGTTATGCAATTTTTTCTATTCCTTCTGAGCACCTTATGCATGAGCCTAGCGCTGCCAATGGCTGCTCAGCCCACGCCACCACCTGGGCGGCCCGTTTACCGCAACCTAGTTATGGAAGGTGGGGGGATTCGAGGCATTGCCTACGGAGGCGCCTTGCAGGAGCTGGAGGCCCGGGGCGTGTTGGTAGGTTTGCGGCGGGTAGGAGGTACGTCGGCAGGAGCCATTCAGGCGGCCCTACTAGCGGTGGGATATTCGCCTCAGGAAATTATTGCCGTCATCAACCAAACGCCCGTGCAGCAGCTCAATGATGGGCGACTCATGTTTTTTGGTGGAAGCACGCGCCTGCTAAAGCAGTACGGCTGGTATCGGGGCGACGAGTTTACGCGCTACCTGAGCCGATTGGTGGCGCGCAAAACGCAACAGCCCAACCTGACCTTGGGCCAGCTACACAACCTGGCCCAGCAACACCCAACCCGCTACCGCGACCTATATACCACGGGCACCAACCTGACCACCCAACGCGTGCAAGTGTTCAGCTATGAAACCAACCCCGACATGCGCGTAGCCGATGCCGTGCGCATCAGCATGAGCATTCCCCTGTACTTCCGGGCGGTGCTACTCAACCAGCAGGGACAGGTAGTGCAGCGGCCAGTGAAAGGGCAGCCTGTGGAGGTACTGGTAGATGGGGGCTTGCTAGCTAACTTTCCCATCACGCTCTTCGACCACCCGCGCTACCTGCCAAGCTCAGGGGCGCCTACCGCCCCAAGCAGCGTGAACCCCGAAACACTGGGGTTGCGCCTCGACCGGGCCGAGCAGATTGCCCTCGATACGTTGCCCGATGGTCGGCAACGCTTGGCACCCTACGCTATTCACGATATAGGCTCGTACGTGGGCGCCCTTTACAACGTCGCCATTGAAAATCTAAACCCAGCTCAGCCTTCCGACTGGCCGCGCACCATTAGCATCAGTACCCGGGGCTTTAATCCAAAAATCAAGCGGATGTCGGCCGCGCAAAAGCAAGAGTTGGTAGACAGCGGCCAACAAGGTGCCCAGGCGTTTTTCAGGCGGTAGCGCCAACAATGCAAGTGCACTGTCCGCTCCCCATCTAGACCCGGCTAGAAGTTGTAGGAAACCCCGCCCGACAAACCCGTAGACTGGCCTACGTTGCGGCCGGCTACATAGGTGCTCACGCCCACGGTAGCCCCAAAGCCCTTGGTGAGCGGTCGAAATACATTGACGCCCAGACGCACGAAGTCCACTCGGGTAGCCGTAAAGTTGCCATCGAAGCCGGGCTGCAACACGTCAGTGCCGCTCCCGTCGGAGCGCTGCACCGAGGCTAGGACTTCGGCGTACAGCTTGCGGCCGGCGTAGCCTACTTTCGTTTCGCCCACGAAGGCATTGGGCACTCGGCCGCTGCGTACGCTGTAGCCTGCTTGGCCGGTAGCAAATACCCCGGAGGCCGTTTTTACGTGCATCACACCCAGCGTAGTAACCTTGGTTGCGCGGTTGCCAATAGCAATGATATAATCGAGGCCTGTATTAGACTGGTAGTTACTAACAGGGGTGCTTACGGCCACTACGCCCAGCAAGTCTACCAGGCTGTTGCCAAGCGTGCCGGAGTACGACTTGAACTTGAGGGCACCGGTGACATCCTGGAAATTTTGGCGGGAGTTCTGAAAGCCCAGGTCGTCTAGCACACGGCCGTTGGCCCGGCCCGCCGACCTGATGTAGGGTAGGCTTACAATGGCGTCAATCTTACTTGTGATGCCGTAGGTACCATAAAGATTCACGGACGTAACGTACACCTCCCGGTAGATGGGCACGGTAGTTACTTTTTCGGGAACGAGGTAGGCCTGTTGGTAATTTTCGGAGGTGACCGATACGGCCACCGAACCGTGACCCTTTCCCGCCATGAAACCACTTACCAAGCTTTGAGCCGAAGCGGTGGGGGTAGCGGCCAGCGCAAGAATACCCGCGAGGCCAAGGATTGGGAAGATGTGTTGCATACAGTAGAGGGCGCAAAAAAGGTGTGTAGCGGGTCAAAAGTGAGGCTTTGCATATGGGCTCGGAAGGCCTACTCTGCGAAGTGCGCCATTTACGCGCTCAACACTACCGTTGGATTGGTGAACGATAAATCCATTTTGGGAAGGCCTTCGTTAATTGCGTGTCTCTTTGGAACACCCTCGCTTCTACCGATTTACACACCGCTTTGCATTGTATTATTTCATGAAACATTTTTTCTCGACTCTGTGCCTGGGGTTGGTTCTGAGCACCACGTTACTGACCAGTTGCCATAAAGACAGCGTAGAACCATCTATTGCGAATAGTGCCGTAGCCAACGATGATTTTAGCGTGCTGGAAGACGCTGCCATCCGGGGCGGAGTAGCCGTAGTGCTTACCAACAAAGCCGCCAACGGCGGCGACTACACGGTGTTTGCACCCACCAATGCCGCCTTTGCGCGTTTGGGGCTGCGGAGCGCGGAAAATCTGCTGGCGCTGCGAAAGCCTTTTCTCACTACCACCTTGCTATACCACACGGCGGCGGGCCTGCTACCGGGCAGCAGCTTGCAACCCGGAAGTACTACGGCTTCTGTTGCCGGACCAGCGCGGCGCATCATTGGCCGCAACGGCGCCTGTATGTAAATGGCTCTCAAATCCTTGCCCGAGATGTGCAGGCGGCCAACGGGCTCGTGCATCCTATTGATAAGGTATTGCTTGCTACCGGGGCCGACATTGTGCAGTCGGCGCTAGCCTTGAAAAACGGCCAAGTATTCGTGCAGCCCGAACTGACGTTTCTGGTGGAAGCCTTGGTCTACTGTGAGCTAACCGGGGCTCTTACGGCGTCGCCCGGTAGTCCCTCGTTCACCGTGTTTGCGCCTACCGATGCTGCTTTCAAGCAACTAGGCCAGCAACTAGGGGTATCACTCGCGCAACCCGCCGATATCCGAAAGCTGCCCAAAGCTACCGTCACGGCTGTGCTGCTGAACCACGTAGTCAACAACGGAGGCAAGTTCACACCCGAGTTTGCCGATAATGGCTCCTTACCAACCTGGGCGGTGGTACACTCACAATGGGCACGTTTGCGGCTGGCGTGATACCAGTTCGGGGTAAAGGCAACGACCAGCCCGCCACCCTGGTTATTCCCGACGTGCAGTGCACCAATGGGGTTGTCCACGTTATCGACCGGGTACTACTGCCCTAGCCTGGGCGCACCGGCGCGGTAGCAAGCGCGGTGGACCCTTCTAGTCCGCTGCTTTGGTAGTAGCTATGAGCAGGTAGGCAATACGCAGTACCTGTGGCCTTCCGCTTGTTCTGCTGCAATCAGGTACTGTTGCTTTCCCTTACGTTATATGCTTCGCTTAGCTGTCCTAAGTAGTATTCTCTTCCTATCAACTGCCGTGCAGGCAGTTACTCCTAATGCACAAGTGCGCTCGGTGCCACCTTCGGGGGTGGTGCAAAGCAGTAAATACCGCTCGGAAGAAGTGGCTTTCACCAATTCTGCGGCTCACGTTACGCTGGCCGGCACGCTTACCATCCCGCTGGGCCCCGGGCCCTTCCCGGCGGTGGTGCTGCTCTCCGACATGGGCGCCCAAGACCGGGACGGTACCGCCCGCAGCTACCGGCCCCTACTTATGCTGGCCGACTACCTCAGCCAGCAGGGCATTGCCGTGCTACGCTTTGATGATAGGGGAGTAGGAAAATCAGAAGGTGATAATGCGGCTACTACTACGGCCGAGCGCGTCAAGGATGCCCAGGCGGCAGTAGCCTTTCTGCGCGCCCGCCCCGATATGGTGCCTACTCGCATTGGGTTGATTGGTCATGGCGAAGGCGGCAATGTAGCTTAGTGGCCGCTAGCCAAGGTGAAGCACCCTCGTTTGTAATTACGCTGGCCGCTACCGGGCAGCTGGGACGCGAAATGTTGGCTACCCAGCAAGCCACCCAGCACCTAGCCGCCGCCACCGACACGAGCCAAACCTTGGGTAAACGACGCCTCCTAGCTGCGCAAGAAACCAAGAAGCAGGTAGAAAAGATGCGGGCCGAAGGCGCCAACTCTGCCCAGATTGAAACTGCGCTGGCCCAGCAGCAACTCCGCGAGAAAATAGAGGCGCAAAAACTACTCAGCAAGGCTCTTAAGCGCCAGCAAGCTATGCTGGAAATCATTCGTCAGACGGCCGACGATGGACAGGCTCAGGCCATTGTCACTAACATGCTGCGCCAGGATGATTCTACCTGGACCCCGGCCAAGCACGAACTGCGGCCATTCGGATGACGACCCCCTGGTATCGGAGCTACCTCAACTTCGATCCTCAGCAGGGCCTTGCTAAAGTAACCTGCCCCGTGCTACTGCTCCACGGCACCGACGATGTGGAGGTAGCGCTCAGTAACATGGCCCAGCTAGAGAAGGGCCTGAAAGCAAACCGCCACGTAACAATGCAGCGCCTGGAAGAAGTAAACCACGGCTTCCAAGCACCAGAAGCAACGTGGCCAGTGTTCAACAGCCTACCTCAGCCTGTCTTCTCGCCGGTGGCCCTTGCTACCATCCGCGACTGGATTCGGCAACTGTAGAAGCTAAAAGGCAAGCAGCAGTGTAAGCGCAGGGCTTTATCCGTTGGGTAAGGCCCTCTCTTGTTATTGGATACCGTACTTTTACCTTCCCATCCGTTTACTAGTGTATTTACATTCCCTCTGCCAATGTACGCCACCCTCCAGCCCGACCTCGAACAGCAACTGCAGGAAATCAAAGATGCTGGCCTCTATAAGAAGGAGCGCATCATTACCTCGCCCCAGGGCGCCGAAATTGAAACGACCGAAGCCGGGGAAGTGCTGAACTTCTGCGCTAATAACTACTTAGGCTTGTCGTCGCACCCCGAGGTAGTGAAGGCGGCCAAAGAAGCCATTGATACCCACGGCTACGGAATGTCGTCGGTGCGCTTTATTTGCGGTACTCAGGACATTCACAAGCAGTTAGAGCAGAAGCTGGCCGAATTTCTCGGTACTGAAGACACGATTCTCTACGCCGCCGCCTTTGATGCCAATGGGGGGGTGTTCGAGCCCTTGTTCTCGGAGCAAGACGCCATTATTTCGGACTCGCTCAACCACGCTTCTATCATTGATGGCGTGCGCCTGTGCAAAGCCCAGCGCTACCGCTACGCCCACAACGACATGGAAGACCTGGAAAAGCAGCTCCAGGACGCCCAGGCTAAAGGCACGCGCCACCGCATTATCGTTACCGATGGCTCTTTTTCCATGGACGGCACCATCGCGCAGCTCGACAAAATCTGCGACTTAGCCGACAAGTATCAAGCCCTCGTGATGATTGATGAGTGTCACTCGATGGGCTTCCTGGGCAAAACGGGCCGTGGCACCCACGAGTACCGCGACGTACTAGGCCGCGTAGACATCATCACGGGTACCTTGGGCAAAGCCTCGGCGGCGCCATGGGTGGCTTTACCTCGGGTCGCAAGGAAATTATTGATATGCTGCGCCAGCGTAGCCGCCCCTATTTGTTCTCCAACACCCTGGCACCAGCCATTGTGGGCGCTAGCTTGCGTGTGCTAGAACTGCTCACGGAAAGCACTGAGTTGCGCGACAAGCTGGAAGAAAATACCAAGTATTTCCGGGAAAAGATGACGGCGGCTGGCTTCGACATTAAGCCGGGCGAGCATCCTATTGTGCCGGTGATGCTGTACGACGCCAAGCTCAGCCAAGACTTTGCCGCCAAGATGCTAGAGAAAGGCATTTACGTGGTTGGTTTCTACTTCCCTGTAGTGCCTAAGGGCCAGGCCCGTATTCGTGTGCAGCTCTCGGCCGCTCACACCCGCGAGCATCTGGATAAAGCCATCGGTGCTTTCATTGAAGTAGGCCGTGAACTGGGCACCATTAAGGAACCTTCGGCCCAGCAGCCGGAAGCAGGCCAAGTAGTAACTAACACGCCCTAATCAGACGAGGCGTGCCGCGTAAAAGCTAAGCAGGCCTTTCTTACTAGTA
>NZ_JZIR02000113.1:0-1667 GCF_000961955.2 Hymenobacter sp. AT01-02 | reverse complement strand
AAGCGTTTCAGCTTATGGCTGAAATGCTTCTAAGATTTGGGTAAGGACAAGGCCGGATGGTTGGGGCTTCTTTACTGCGCTTGCGGTACCAATTGAATCTGCACACAGTCTGCATGGCAGCAACTACTTGGTGTAGCGTATCCAGCGTGACGTTGAAAGTATTGCGCTCTAATTTGGAAATTAAGGCCTTCTGCATCCCGATTCGTTCACCGAGTCCGGCCTAGGTCAAGTTGCGCTGCAGGCGGTAGGTCTTGAGGATGCTAAGAATCAGAAAGCTTACCAGGGAGTCGGGCCATCTTCACTGACAAACTGGCCTGTAGGGCCCGTTGGCGGCAACTGCACATAGTCTACGATGACTTGGGCGGCGTGCGCTGGCGAATGGCCCGTGTGCCCGGTGAACTCGGTGGCCGTCTGACCCGGATTGACCGCATTGACTTTGAAGGGTGTCTCGCGCAGTTCATGCGCCAGCAAGATCGTCCAGGCATTGAGCATGGCTTTGGACGTGCAGTAGGTGACCGGCTTGACATCGTAGTACTCCCACGTGGGGTCGGCTTGCAGTGTCAGCGAACCGAGGCTGGAGGAGACGTTCACGATGCGCGGCTGTGGGGCTAGCCGCAATAAGGGTAAGAAGGCTTGGGTGGTGCGTACCACCCCGAAATAATTGGTTTCGAAGACCGTACGGAAGTCAGCCAGCGCGGTGGCAGACGGCACCTGCGTGAGGTCGTGGCTGGGGATACCGGCATTGTTGACCAAGGCATCTACGTGGGGCGTACGCTGGCGCACCGCTGCCACCGCTTGCTGCACCGACTCATCACTGGTTACGTCCAGGGAAATAGCTTCTACTTGATCATATCCGGCCGCTTGCAGGCGATGTTGGGCTTGCTGCCCACTGGCCGCATCACGGCAGCCCAGAAAGACAAAGTAGCCCGCTTGCAGTAATTGCTGGGCGGTTTCGTAACCGATGCCTTTGTTGGCACCCGTGATCAGGGCGTACATCATCAGGAGTAGGAGAGAAAGCGTTGCCTGCTTAACGAGGAGAGCGAAGAGAACGTTATCGATTGGGCAAACCGGTTACTCCTTGCACTTAACCCACTTGTCAACGGTTACTAGGACAGGTGCCACATAGCAACAGCCCCGGCTGTATAGTCGGGGCTGTTGCTATGTTAAGTCCACCACCACGTGAGCCAGTGGTGATGATGATAAGGAAAGACCACGTGGCCTTCGTCGGCGCCCTGACGAATTAGAATCAGGCCCTGACGCGTCTGCGAACGGTGCTTGCGCTCCGACAGGTGGTGATACCAGCGGGTATCATCCGGCCGCGAGTTCCAGTGCTTGCGCTTGGGGCGTCGCTGCCGGGCTGTCCAAGCCCAGCGCTTCTCATTTCGTTTCATGTGGAGTGTAGGTTGGTACCTACTTCTCCGCGGTGGTCGTGTGATGTCTAACCATCGGAGTAAGATACATAGAGATGTGCTGAACGCGCACGTACAATCTCTTATTGATAGCAAGCAAAATAGGCTCACAGTCTCTTTTTATAGGGCAAAGTGCACCCGTTACTGTATGTTTACTCTATCGCACGGTACGTCACCCAGCCGGCCTTGTCTGAAAAGACGAAGCCCTGGCTGCTGATAACAACCGGGGCTTCAGGAAGTGGGTGGATTGAGCACCCT
>NZ_JZIR02000112.1:0-13149 GCF_000961955.2 Hymenobacter sp. AT01-02 | reverse complement strand
GATACGTTGCGGGCAATATGGGAGGGATTCCAGGGCACGGTGAACAACGAATCCAGCTTGGCCTCGAAAGGCTGAGCCCCACCGTACAAGGCTATTAGGCCGGGCATGTCGTGAGGGGCGAAAAAGGAAACCTGCCAGGCGTTGGCTTCCCGGTACATGTACTCGTAGTAAGGATACTGCGGATCAAAGGGTTTCACCCAAGAGCCATCGGCGAGGCGACCACGCATAAACTTAGTGGCGGGGTCGAACAGATGCTTGTAGTTCTTCGACCTAGCCATCATCATCCGGTAGGTAGTGGTGTCCTTTAAAATCCGGGCCAGTTGGGCCACGGCGTAGTCGTCGAAGGCATACTCCAGGGTTTTCGATACGCCGGCCTTGTCTTTGGTTTCCACCTCCGGGTTCGCTACTTCCGTGGTAGAGATGTACCCTTTTTGGATGTACTCGGCAATGTGGGGGCGGGCTCCACCTTCCAGGTTAGCGTTGCGCAGCATCAGTCGGTACACATCCTGCACGTCGAAGTTGGTGATGCCCCGCTGGTAAGAGCCAACAATCAAAGCCGAAGCATGGTCGCCGTGAAAGAAGGTGGGCAAGAACCCGGTCTTATGGCCTACATCCTGCATAGACTTAATCACGTCGGTTGTTACCTGGGGCGTGAGCATACCAATCAGCAAGTCCTTGTTGCGGTAGGTATCCCACAAGGAAGGCTCGGTGTAGTAATTGAAGTCGGCCTTGACCACGTTGCCCTGCACGTCGCGGTATTCGCCATTCAGTCGCTACGTAGCGCCGGCCATAGAAACGAGCGGTATAAGCAGCTATAGAACAGCTGCTTTTGCTTGGCTGTACCGCCCTTTACGTTCACCTTGGCGAGCAAGCTTTCCCAGGTTTGCTCAGCCTGCTGGCGCACCTGCTCAAACGAGCGGCTGCCGATTTCCTGCTCCAGGTTCTGCTTGGCATTCTGCACGCTCACGAATGATATTCCGATTCTGAGTTCCACAGGCTTACTGCCGCCGGCCGGTAGGCGCACCACAGCTACGCCGTCTTGGGCACCCTTGCTTGGCACGTCCAGGCCCTGCAGGTTTTCGCTGAGTACTCCGTAGAAGTACACCGTCTGGCGGCCCGTTTCCTGAAAACCCTGTACGGCCGCTGGGCCCGCTTTTTCTATGCTCCAGTTGGTAACCCGCTCGTTGGACTGCGCAAGCTTGAACACGATGCGGCGGTTGTCTGGCTGGTGGTAGCGGTAGCGGTGAAACCCGCAGCGCAGGGTAGACGTGAGTTCTACCTGCACCCCGTAATCCTGCAGCGTAACGCCGTAGAAGCCCGGCGAGGCCTTTTCAGTGGCTTTAGCGAAGCGCGAAGAGTAGCCGGCCGGAGTAGTCGCCCCCGAAACCGGTAAAACCGGTAAGTGGCACAAGTTCCAGTGGCCCTTGTTGGTGTGGGCGAAGGCGTAAATCACCGAGTCCTCGTAGTCGTAGCCGGCGCCGGTGTGAAACTCGGTGATGGGGCTCAACTGCACCATAGCATTAGGCAATGAGCTCCCCGGAAACACGAGACCAGCCCACACGCCCCGCCAGTCCTTGGGAGGGGCGTATCCAATGGTTTTGGGGTCGTTGAACGGGGCTGTACCATGAAGGGGTTAGCGTATTGCAGGTGGCCGCCCGGGGTGGGGTGGCTATCCGTCCGGTAAGTACTGCTCGGCGTAGAGGTTCTGGCGCAGGAGCAGGTACACCATACTACTAGTACAATCAAATAGCTCTTCAGCTTTATCATCGGGTGGAAGTACAGATGGGGGAGGAGTAGCAAGGCGCACTACAGTAGCCAGCGGGCGAGACTGGATGAGCACGCTCCCGGCGGCTTCATTTTCTGACGCCTATGTCAAGGCAGCGCAAGCCAATACTAGCGCCGTTTAGTAGTTTACTTCTTTACAAAGCGCTGTGATAAGCACTGCTGCCCGCTGACCCAAGAGATAATATAAACGCCGGGAGCCAGGGCCGAGACATCAAGCGACGTGTTATAAGACGGGGCGCTAATCACGATTTGGCCTAGGGAATTACGCACCGTGACTTGGCCACCGGCAAGAGTACGGTTTGCTTGCAGGCTCAAGCGGTTTACAACCGGGTTAGGAAATACCGCCAGTTCGGTGGATTTCGCGGTAGCAGGGCTGGCAGCGGCCAGAGGCGTATTCGTTACGTGGGCTACCCGCAGAATGGCGGCTGCGGCGCAGGCTTGGCCCATCATCATTACCGAGGCCGGGAACAGGTAGCGGCGGTCCTGGTTCCACGTGCCGTCGGCGTCATTGTAGGAGCGGGGTAGTAGCCAAGCTGGTCGCGGCCATACTCAATGAGGTAGTCCACAATGTTGCGCGCCGCCGTGAGCCACCTAGCATTATGGTCTACTTCGTAAAAGTCTACCAGCATTTCTACCATGTCGCTGCCACCCCAGAAGGATATTTCGCTTAGCCTTTACCGGGGGTGTACCACTGTCGCAGGCAGGCATCTGCCATTACCGTGGCATCGTCGAGGTAGCGGCTGTCGCCGGTTAGCTGGTACAGCTTGAGGGCCAGCTGAATATTGGGGGTAGTTTGGTAGGCACGGTAGCCAGCCCCATTCTCGCCATGACCGGTTAGGCTCCAACTATTGTTGTTATAAAAGGAAAACTGGTTGAGCAGGTTGGTATTGGCATCGCGCAGCTTCCAGTTTACAGTATTAATTTTTTCATAATATCGCTTGGCAATATCTAAGTATTGAGGGTCGGTGCTGTTCTTGGCAATCAGGCACAGTGGAGGGCCGGCAAGATGGTAGCCTGCGAGTAAAACTTACCCCAGCCCAGCTCACTTTCCTTCTGCGGTACGCCCCAGTTCGCGTCGCGCGCATTCAAGCAGTAATTGAGGCCAATTAAAGAGCGCTCATACAGGCCGGTTTCAGTAGGCAAAACCTGCTGGTAGGCGTCCATGAGGGCAAGGCCGATGATGGCGTTGTCGTCATACAAAGGGTCGGCGCCGGGCACAATGTCGGAGGCGTACTTGCCATTCTGCCGATATTGGTCGAGGGCGTAGGCGTAGGACCGAAGCCGGGCAGTATACTTAGCCGGATTGGCTAGGGCGCCGTAGCGGAGGGCCCGCAGCATGTGGGAGGCTGGCCAAACGTAGCTTGCCCCGCCGCGCTCCACAATAATGTTTTCGTTGCCGTCAATTTGCTCCACATAGAGCTGCTTGCTGGCATTGTAAAACTTGGTGTTCAGCTTGTCAAGAATAGCTTCGCCGGCAACGTGGTACTTGTTCTGGCCGGAAGCGGTAGTGATAGCAAGCACACAGCCAGCCACGAGCAGGGCTAGGTACCGTGGCGCAAAAAGGAGGGTAGCAAAATACTTCATAGCAGGTTGGCACGAAAGGGTGGGAAGAAGAGCAGGAAAGCTTGCCCAGCGGGCAGCAGTTGTGTTCACTTAGATAGATGAGCGACGAGGCAACGCTACTGCAGGATGCTACCACTTGCTGACTGCCATCTGCAAGAAAAATGCGCCTAGGGTGAGCCCTAACTTGCCCATAAGGAAGTGGATGAAAACAGCATCTAGTAGCAGAATAGAGAGAGGAGGGTAGGGGCAGGCTCTGCTGCCACACGGAGCCCAATAAGTGATTTACTTTCACAGGCACTAGCAGCCGTCATCTCTAAAAGCGCTGGGCCTAGTTTGGGCTGAAGTAGTATTTAAGCAAATGAAAGTATTTATTTTTCGTTTTGCTATGAAACGAACATTTTTGTTGTCAATATTGGTCAAGTGAAACGCATAGCCCACGCTTCAATAGGCTACGCGTTTCCGCTGCGAGGGAAGTACGCACGCCTTCAACCCGGTGCCAGCCGCAGTTTTCCTTCGTTGCCAGATAGTAGGCAATGCTGATTTCTTCCTTCTCTTTTCCCTTCTCCACTCTATGCGCTCCTCCAACTATGACAAGTTTCCCTTCGTGCCGGTAGCGGCTAAAGCGGATGCTTGCCAAACCGGGTGGCCCGCCATTACCGAGGCATTGCGCACGGCGCTGGAGGCGGCGTCCTCCGCACCCGGTCAGCCCCTGGTTCTGGCCGTAGAATGCTACCCCGGCACCAATCTGGAATTGCTACAGCAGCAACTACGGCCGGGCTTGCCGGCGAATCAATGGCTAGTAGCAGATGATTACTACCGCCGCCCAGCTGAAATTGATCTGCTAGTTGCCGGCTCCCTTACCAACGACCCCGTTTTTGGTCGGCTGAATGGATTGCTGATAGCCGATTTTTTTGACCCCGAGCGGCTCCACCAGGCCCAGGAAACCTTAGCTACGGCTGCGGGCCAACTGGTAGTGCTAGTAGGTACCGGTGCCACGCTAGTATACCCGGCTCCTGCCCTGGTAGTATATGCTGACCTAGCCCGCTGGGAAATTCAGCTCCGGCAGCGGCGGGGCGAAATTGGGAACTTAGGCAGCGACAACTTCACCGAAAAGGCCAACCTAAAGTACAAGCGCGCCTTTTTCGTGGATTGGCGGGCGGCCGACCGGCTGAAGAAGCAGGTGCTGCCCCAGGCTGATTTTCTGCTGGATACCAACGACTCCACCGTGCCCAAGCTCATCAGCGGGGCCGACCTGCGGGCGGGACTAGCGGCCACCGTGCGGCGGCCATTTCGGGTAGTGCCCTTTTTCGACCCCGGGCCCTGGGGCGGGCAGTGGCTGCGCGAAGTCTGCGACCTACCCGACGGCCCGGCGAACTACGCCTGGGGCTTCGACTGCGTACCCGAGGAAAACTCTTTGCTGCTGGGCTTTGGGGAAGCCCGCGTGGAAATCCCGAGCATTAACCTCGTATTTGCACACCCCCGGGAGCTGCTAGGGGAGGCCGTGCATGGGCGCTTCGGCACCGAGTTTCCTATCCGCTTCGACTTTCTCGATACCATGGGCGGCGGCAATCTTTCCCTGCAGGTGCACCCGCTCACGGAATACGCCCACGACCAGTTTGGCCTGGCTTACACCCAAGACGAAAGCTACTACCTGCTCGCGGCCGAGCCGGATGCGGTGGTGTACCTAGGCCTGAAAGAAAACGTGAACGTCCCGGCTATGGTGGCCGACTTGCAGCGCGCCCAAGAAGATGGTGGGGCTCCTTTTCCCGCGGCCAAGTACATCAACGAGTTTCCGGCTCGCCAGCACGACCACTTTCTAATTCCGGCGGGCACCATTCACTGCTCGGGTGCTAATGCCATGGTGCTAGAAATCTCGGCCACCCCCTACATTTTTACCTTCAAACTGTGGGATTGGGAGCGCCTGGGCCTTGATGGCCGCCCCCGGCCCATCCACCTCGCTCACGGCGCGGCCAACATTGCACCTGACCGCACCACCACCTGGGTAACGGACCACCTGGTTAACCACGTGGAGCCCGTGGCCTGCGGCCCCGACTGGCGGGAAGAGCGCACAGGCTTGCACGAGCGAGAGTTTATCGAGACCCGCCGCCACTGGTTTACGGGCGTAGTGCCGCATCACACCCAAGGTGGGGTTCAGGTGCTGAACTTAGTGCAGGGAGCCGAAGCCCTTGTGGAAAGCCCCAGCCAAGCTTTCGAGCCCTTCGTGGTTCATTACGCGGAAACGTTTATCGTGCCAGCAGTGGTAGGCGCCTACACCATTCGGCCCCACGGACCGGCTACCGGTACTGAATGCGCCACCCTGAAGGCCTACGTGCGAACTCAGCCCTAGCGCAGCCCGCCCACCATTTGGCAGCTACCTTCACTCGCAAATCGACTTTTTGAACCCGATACGAGATATGCCTGACTTATTAGCGCCTGATAACGCGGCCGCCGCCCGCGCCCAAGTGATTGTTGAGAAACTGCTGCACACCGGCACGGTAGCCGTCGAGGAGTTAGCTACCCTGTTTGGCGTTTCGGTGGTCACGGTGCGCCGCGACCTGATGGAACTAGAGCAGCAAGGCCGCCTCCGGCGCACACACGGGGGCGCAGTGCCCCGCGAGCCCCTGCTCTACGAGCCCTTTCGGTATAACTCCAGCTTCCACGACCAGATTGACCGCAACCTGGCTGAAAAGCGCCGCATTGGCCTAGCCGCCGCCGCCCTCATTCAGCCCGGCGAGACTATTTCCCTGACGGCTGGCACCACTACTACCCAGGTTACACGCAGCCTCCGCTCGGACGCCAACGTGACGGTCATCACCAATACCGTTAACGTGGCTATGGAGCTAAGCCACCGCCAAGATGTGCGCGTGTTTGTAACGGGCGGCTTTCTGACGGGTGGCTGGTTTTCGCTGGTGGGGCCGGCCACTACCCAAGCACTCAGCCAATTCTTTGTTGACAAAGTCTTTATTGGTGTCAACGGCATTGATGCCGAGAAGGGCCTTACCTCCCTGCACCCCGAGGAGGCCGCCGTAATTCAGGTTATGCTACGCCAAGCCACGCGCCGCATCGTAGTGGCCGACCATACCAAGCTCGGGACGGTTGCTACCTCGCTGATCTGCCCCATCGGCGAAGTGCACCAGCTTATTACGGACACGGGCGCTACCGAAGACCAGGTAGCCCCCTTTCGGCAGCAAGGAATAGAGGTGCTGCTGGTGTGATTCACCTTGTGAAGTAGCCCCAACGGCTTGGCCTGCCCCGGGCCAGCGCGCAGAGAAGGTAGCCTTCGGGAAGGGGCGCACTCACGTGGAGCGCCCAGTATTATTCTGATTAGTAAAATGCTTACCGCCTAACTACTATGCCCCTCCACGCCTCCTCCGGTCCTCTCCTGCGCGAATCCGTTGCCCAGCCGCCTTCTCCTGCCAGGTCAACGGGTAACGCCGGCTACGTTTACTTGATTGCGACCGTGGCGGCGCTGGGGGGGCTGCTTTTCGGTTTCGACACGGCCATCATCAATGGGGCCCTAGTATTTTTGAAAAAGGACTTTGGCCTGACCGATACGGAAACCGAACTGGCCGCGAGCAGTATTCTGTTTGGGGCGGTGGCGGGCGCAGCCGTAGCCGGCGGGCTCACCGACCGCTACGGGCGTCGTCGCCTGCTATTCGGGGCCGCCCTCTTATTCACACTTTCGGCGGTGGCGGCGGCGCTGCCCCGCACGCTGACCGAATTTGTAGTGGCCCGGCTAGCGGGCGGCCTCGCCATTGGGCTGGCCTCACTGCTGGTGCCGCTTTACATTGCCGAAATTGCCCCGGCTCGCATTCGGGGGCTGCTAGTGACGCTCAATCAGCTGGCCATCGTCACGGGTATTCTGCTGGCTTACGTTGCTAGCTACTACTTAGCCGGGCAGGGGGTAGCGTCGTGGCGTTGGATGTTTGCTTCGGCGGCGGTGCCCTCTCTGCTCTTTATGGTCACGCTGCTGCTGGTACCGGAAAGTCCGCGTTGGTTGTTGGGCCAGGGGCGCGAAGCCGAAGCAATAGGTACGCTCACCCGCCTGAATGGTCCCGTTGCCGCAGCTACCGAGACGGCCGAAATTCAGGCTGCTCTAGCGGCCGAGCGGGGGGCAGAAGCCAACCTCTACCAGCCCCGCTTGCGCCAACCGTTGCGCATTGCGGTGGTGCTAGCAGTATTACAGCAGATTACGGGCATCAACACAATTCTCTACTACGGCTCCATTATTTTCACCGAGCACAGCGGCAGAGTGCCGCTTCAGCCATCGGAGCCAACGCCCTGATTGGGGGCATCAACTTCGCAGGTACCATTGTCGCCTTGTTCGTTATCGACCGGGTAGGGCGCAAGCCTCTGCTGCTGCTAGCGTCGGGGGGCATGACCCTGGCCTTGGGTGCGCTGGTAGTGGCCCTGCACCTGGGTGCGCCGGGGCCGTGGCTGCTGGGGCTTATCATGCTCTACGTAGCCTGCTTCGCGGTAGGGCTTGGACCAGGCGTATGGGTGGTAATCACCGAAATATTCCCCAACGCCGTACGGGGCCGGGGGGCCTCCGTGGCTACGGTTGCCCTGTGGATTGCCTGCACCGTAGTCTCGTTTACGTTTCTATCATTGGTAAAAGCCGCGGGGCTGGCCGGAGCCTTCGGACTTTACGCCGGGCTTTCGGCCCTCACGTTCCTGTTTGTGTGGCGAGCCGTACCCGAGACCAAAGGGCGGACCTTGGAAGAGATTGAACGTGGGTGGCATTCATGAGCCAGCAAGCAAAGCATACAGCCGTTGCCGCCGCCAGTACTCTAATAGGTATAAGCCTTAAGTAATACACGATGATAACATACTGAAAATCAACAAATTATTATTAAAATATAAAACTTTTTTGCATAAATTGACAGTGTAATTTGTTTTAGCTTAAACGATTTAGCTATTATTGCTGACGGTTAGATATATCTTGCTTCCAATAGGTACCAACTTCGTGACGATGTGGGACTTAAGCACTGTATTAACGCAGGTTTGAGTAGCCACTACACTGCCGAATAGGCTCAGGGGTAATTAAGAAATCGCCCCTTGCTTATTTATCCCTAGATCCTCGCACGGCACCAGGAATTATGGGCGCAGTATTAGCGCCTTGGTTCGCTAAAGAGCCGCCCTTTATCTGAGTTACTGGGCCGCTGGCCCACGAATACGCTTCCCTGTAGTCCTTTCTACCTACGGCTACTCCTGAGTAGATCAAGGACGCGCCCCGTCGTCATCAGCCTCCAAGGCTGGTGTATGACTCCCCCTGCTCTATCTCCTCCATTTATCCCACCCATCATATGGCAAACTTTACTCGCTACGTGCGTTTGGCAGCACTGCTGGGCGCCGTACCCAGTGGCGCCAGCCAGGCCCAAGGGGCTTGGGCTCTGGCTTTGCAAAACCCTCCCACCCCGGCTCTAGCTGTTCCTACCCGATCAACGGTCCTGGCTGATGTCACCGTAGCTGGCCGCGTAACGGATAGTAAGGGAGCCGGCCTCCCCGGGGTGACGGTGGTGGTGAAAGGTACCACCCAAGGCACCAGCACCAACTCCGACGGCTCTTTCTCCCTGCAAGCGCCGGAAAATAGTGTACTGGTATTCAGCTTCGTGGGCTACAGCCGCCGAGAAGTACCCGTAACCGGGGCCACCAGCCAACTCTCCGTAACTCTCACCGACGACACGCAGGCCCTACAGGAAGTTGTGGTAGTTGGCTACGGCACCCAGCAGCGGGCCAACGTGACTGGGGCCATCAACACGGTGGGCGGGGCCACCCTGGAAAACCGCCCGGTCACTACGGTGGCCCAGGCCCTGCAAGGCTCCTCCCCCAACTTAACTATTCAGCAGAGCAGTGCCGAGCCAGGCGCCGGCCTCAACATCAATATTCGGGGCGTTGGTACCTTGGGTAATGCTTCCCCGCTCATCATTGTGGATGGGATTCCGGGCTCGCTCAACGCCCTGAACCCCAATGATATTGAGAGCGTCACGGTGCTCAAGGATGCTGCTTCAGCCGCCATCTACGGCTCCCGCGCTGCCAATGGCGTGCTGCTGGTGACCACGAAGCAGGGCACACTCAATCAGAAGCCCGTTATCAGCTATAACACAGTGCTAGGCTGGCAGGCCCCGAACTTCCAACGCAAGCCCGTCACGGGCCTGGAGTTCATGCAACTCAAAAACGAAGCCTTAATTAACTCCGGACAGGCCCCGCAGTTTTCTCCCCAGCAGATGCGCGACTTTGCTGAGCAGGGTGATTACGAGTGGCACCTCAACAAGGTGCTCAAAAAGCAGGCTTTTCAGCAAAACCACAACCTGAGCGTCAGCGGCAGCTCGGGCCGGACGCGCTACTTGCTTTCCCTGGGCTACGTCGATCAGAACAGCTTGTTCTACGGCGACGACTATGGATTTAAGCGCCTGAACAGCCGCCTGAATCTGACTACGCAGGTAACGGACCGACTCAAGGTCGGGGCTATCTTCGCCTACGCCCATGTGGGCACTCGCGAGCATGCTTTTGACTCGCAGTGGATTATCAGCGACGCGGCCCGCATCCCGGTTATTTACCCCGTGCAGGATGAGCAGGGCAATTACGTAACCCCGGCCACCTCCACCAGCAACTCGGCAAATCGTCTCCTGAACGGCGGCTACGCACCAACTCCAACGACAATGGCTACGCCAATCTCAACGCCGAGCTGGAACTGGTGAAGGGGTTGAAGCTACGCGGCGTGGTAGGCGGAGATTTGTGGAATTATCAGCTCGACGAATTTACCCGCAGCCTGCAGTACGTAACGCTGGATGGCTCGCCCACAGCCGGGGGCGATGGCAACAACTCGGTGCAGAAGCGCAACCAACGCACCCTGCTGACTAACTATCAGGCCGTTCTCAACTACGACCGGACGTTTGCTAACAAGCACGGCGTGCAGGCGCTAGTAGGCTATTCAACTGAGCACTTCACCGACGACCGGCAGGGGGTTCGCGTCATCAACGTGCCCGGCAATGACTTCGGAGTGGTGAATAATGGTACGACCTACGCCGGCGTATTCGACCCCAGCGGGGGCTACCACGCCAACGGCACGTACGGCAACCAGGAGCAGTGGCTCTTAACTCGGTATTCGGACGCCTGAATTACGCCTTCGCCGGCAAATACTTGGTGGAAGGCAGCTTCCGCTACGATGGCTCGTCGCGGTTTGCCAGCAACAAGCGCTGGGGCTTTTTTCCGTCGGTATCAGTTGGCTGGCGTCCCTTGGAAGAGGCATTCCTGGGCTTTTTGCAGCCTACTTTCAGCGACTTGAAGGTGCGCGGCTCCCTTGGGCAGCTAGGCAACCAGAACATTGGCCTGTACCGCTACCTGAGCACCGTAAGCTTGGCTCCGGGCACGTATTCCTTTGGTGGCACGCCCGTATCCGGTCCTACTTCAGCACCTCCAACGCCGACATTACCTGGGAAACAGCCACCATGGGCAATGTGGGCCTCGACCTGGCCTTCTTCCAGAACGCCCTCTCCTTCAGCGTCGATTACTTCGACAAGCGCACCAGCGACATTCTCATCGACTTGCCGGTTGCCGCAACCTTTGGGGCGGGCGCGCCCACCCAGAACGCGGCCAAGGTGCGCAACCAGGCTGGGAAGTAACGGCTACCTACCGGCTGCGCACGGGAAGCGGCTTCAACCAGAGCCTGAGTCTGAATGCGGCGGATAGCCGCAATACCGTGACTGATACTAAGGGGGTAGAAACCATCCGGGGGGGCGACGCCACGAATATCATCCGCGAAGGATTCCCCATCAACTCCTACTACGGCTACCGCACGGCCGGCTTGTACCAGACGCTTGAGGAAGTCAACGCCGGACCCAAGCCCTCGTTCGTGGCTCCCGGTACGGTGCGCCCAGGCGACATTCGCTACGTGGACCGCAATGGCGATGGAGTTATCAACCAGGATGACCGCTTTATTCTAGACAATCCGTTTCCACGCTACACCTTCGGGGCCACGTACTCGGCCGATTATAAGGGCTTTGACCTGCTGGTGTTCGTGCAAGGCGTGGGCAAGCGCAGCCTCTACATTCGGGGCGAAGGGGTGGAGGCCTTCCACAACAACTGGGAAAACGTGTACCAGCAGCACCTGGACCGCTGGACGCCGACCAACCCCGATGGGGACTACCCCCGCCTGACCATCGGTACGGCCTCAACCAACAACAACCAGGGGTCGGACTACTGGCTGCAGAATGGCGCCTACGCCCGCTTGAAGAACGTGCAGCTGGGCTACACCCTGCCCGCCACGCTTACCAAAAGGGCTGCCATTCAGCGGCTGCGCATTTTTGCTTCGGGCCAGGACCTCTTTACCCTGAGCCACCTGAAGAAGATTGGGTTTGACCCCGAAATCTCCGAGTTCAGCGAGAGTGTGGGCACCGGTGGGGGCCGCGGCAGCAGTGGCCGGGTATATCCGGCCGTGCGCGTCATGACCCTCGGGCTTGATATCTCCCTCTAACTTCCATCTCTCCACTCAGATGAAACGCAATTTTCGCTATACTATACTGCTTGGGCTGGGCTTGGGTTTCTCGGCCTGTCAGAAGCTTGACTTGCCGCCCACCGACCGCCCAACTGACGCCACGTTCTGGCAGCAGCCCACCGACGCGGCCAACGTGCTGGCTACCTGCTACGAAAACCTTTACAACGCCGAGTACTTCTTCTTCAACGAAGTGCTCTCCGATAATGCCTACAACAAAAGCGACGTGAACGGCTCGAATGCCCGCAACATCGCCGAGGGAGCCTACGGCACCAACCAGCAGCGCATCACCAACGAGTGGGGCTACCACTACAGCGGCATCCGCAAGTGCAATCAGCTGCTGGCCAACATCGACAAGATTACCAGTCTGGACGCTGGCCTGAAGGCTCGCTACCAGGCAGAAGCCCGGGCGCTACGCGCCTACCAGTACTTTCAGCTTCTGACTTGGTACGGCGATGTGCCCCTGATTACCGAAGAAATCAGCGTTACGGAGGCGGCGGGCGTGGCCCGCACCCCGCGGGCCGAGGTGCTAAACTTCGTGCTTGAGGAGCTGGACGCCGCCGCCGCCGACCTACCCCTGAATACGGCCTACGCCGCCGAGGATCGGGGGCGCTTCACCAAAGGAGCGGCCCTGGCCGTGAAAGCCCGAGTGCTGCTTTACGAAGGCCGCTGGGCCGAGGTGGCGACCATCACGGAGCAGCTCTTGAACAACCAAGCCGGCGCCTACAGTCTGTTTGCGAGCTACGCCGGCGTGTTTTCGCCTAACAACGAAGGCAATAGCGAAGTAATGCTGGACCTGCAGTACCTGTTTCCCTCCCGCACGCACTCCGAGCAGCGGTTTTTCATTCCGCGCACGGAGGGCAAGCTCATTTGCGCGATTGCCCCAACCCAAGAACTGGTGGATAGCTACGTGATGGCTAACGGCAAGGCCATTACCGAGGCCGGTTCGGGCTACAATGAGACCACTCCCTACGTGGGCCGCGACCCGCGCCTTTCGGCTACACTGGTGTACGATGGGTACCGGTGGCAGCGGCCGGATGGCTCAAGCATCCTTATCCGCACTCTGCCGGGTACCGGTGATAACTCCGTGGACCGCGCCGATGCCAGCCCCACGGGTTACTACTCGGCCAAGTACTTCGACCCAACCGCCGATGCCAACTTGAACTCGGGCCTCAACCTGATCTTGATCCGGTATGCGACGTGCTGCTCATGCACGCCGAGGCCAAGAATGAGCTGGACCAACTGAGCGCCGGGGAGTGGAACCGCACCATCGGGGCCCTGCGGCGCCGGGCTGGCTTCACCGACCC
>NZ_JZIR02000111.1:0-10297 GCF_000961955.2 Hymenobacter sp. AT01-02 | reverse complement strand
AGCTGTTGAAATAGGGGCCATATGGTCGATCTGGCCGTGCAGCAAGCGGGGTAGGTGCGGTTGAGGCTCCCGCATTACCCCCGCCAGGACCAGTAGCCCAGTTAGCAGCCCCATGGCCGCCCTGCCGAGCCCCGGCCTTATGCGCAGCCGCTTTATGTGGGGGTAGAGGGTAGTACTCCCACTGAGGCTGCCGAGTTGGTGGGGCGGGTAGCAGGCGGTAACCACGGCGTATGCCACCGGTTGGCCGCGCTCGTCGGCTGGCTCTTTCTCTATAAAGAACCTAAGCCTTACAGCCATGCCGGACAACCCTCGCTCAATCTGGTCATCTTTTTCAAACTAATGCTGATGAGCCAACTGGAAAACCTGGTCAGCAGGTCTTTCTTCTTCACTGCTTACAACCAACCAGCAAACCAGTGGGGGTGACCGTTTCACGCAAAGTTGCTGCCACACAGCACTAAGTAGCAGAGGTGCTAGCCCAAAATTTGATAACCAATCGGCTTGAAGGCGTAATTGTTGGACATCTCTGCCGAACACGCCGTCATGCCGATCAGCAAGTCGGTTTTCGCTTCCAGTACGACGTAGTCACCTGCTTTGCTTTTTGGTGGCAGTACGGCTACTTTTCCCGTTTCCCCATCCACTGTCACATGCATGAAAATATTGAAGCAGATGGGGATGGCATCGGGCTGATGCCGTATTCATGCAAGGCCTCGCACAAATTCCCGAAGCACCCCCGGTGCGGATGGGTATGGCCGTATATGATGCGGAACGTATCGGCACTGCAGGGCGTGAGCAGAAAATCGTGGCGGCCGACCGTGTCCTCCACGAGCTCGAAGAGAATGTTGCTGCGGTTGGAATAGAACGGATGTCCTTTCGTTAGAAAGATCGTCTCGGCGTAATCGATGGTTCGTCCCGAAGACAGATACTCCGCCTTATCGGCTAAGTTATAGCAAACGAAATCGGAGACTTGCTCGCCCTCCACATCCACTACTTTCAGTTGTTGGCCTTTGCGCAAGACAAAGGCGGTGCCGCTACGCGGCGGAATGATGGTTAGCTGCTCCATGTTCACTTAAAAAAGGACATTTCCAGAATTCGTTGTAAGCTTTACCGCTATACTGGTAGGCTTCTGATGCATGGCCGTAATCCTGTAGCATCGGGTTAATGGAACCTGAGTACACCACATCGCGGGTTCGAATCGTGTTGCGGATACTATCATAGCGGCCATTGGTCCGGATTTGCTCAAACTGGGCATGGGGATTGAACACCAGAGTAGGGTAAGCAAACTGCCGGGCTAGTCGCGGACTGCCAGCGTGAAGGCCGATAACGAAAAAAGCTTCCTCCTTCAGACTAAAGCTGAAGTCGGGCGAAGCGGGGTCAGCCACCACTCGCCGGTCATAGCCATACCGCTGGGCATCCAGGTTGGAGATCGCCTGCAGGCGCTGCCAGAACAACTCTTCGAACAGAGCCTCATTAGGCGCTTGCGGTCCTTTGAAGATGATGGCTGCGCTGTGATACAGTTTATCGGACTGCCGGTAGGTGTCCACAAAGCCATACAGGAAGTTTAAAATTGCCGCATCATCTTTGGGACAGGCCAAGTGGTCAACGACGAGGCAATGCAGTTGCTGAAAGGTCAGCGCAGTTTTGGCTGCTACGCAGGGAAATTCTTTCTTATTTATAAAAGAAAGATATTCTTCGGTGTATATAGTATTTTGATTGTCAAGCATGTGGAAAGCATAGCGGAAACAGGTGGCCAGGAATAAGTAAAATATCCTAGCTAAGCAATACGCGATACTTCCCCTGGGTGTTGACAAGATTACGTTGCTCTTGTGGAGCTTGCGTGTAACGCTTATAGCGCCACTTAGACTTGTGGCGGTTGGGAACACTTACCCGTAAGTGCTTAGCTGAGCAGTATTTACTCGTCTATTGTCTAGACTAGCCGCCGCTCGTAGCTGGTGCCGCACTGTTCACCCAGCGCGGTTTTACCTTCAGCTTTGCACAAAATCATGCACGTACATGGGTATACCCTGTAGCCCACTACCCAGCGGGGTGGGTCGGCCATGCCGCTCGTCAGGAGCGGCCAGCAAATGGGCTCCGGCTACATAGGGGTAACCCCAGCAGCAGAGTAGGTAGGGGCAGCGCATGCGCCGGCGGCGCCAAAGCACCGTCGAGCCCGTCTTAGGCAGCTTGAGCCACCACTACGGCCTGCGCCGCGTGAACATCCGCGGCCCCGCCAGCGCGTATAAGGCCATGCTGCTCAACCATCTTCTACCGCAGGCCGCAGCCCTAGCGTTGACCCAGCCCCACCATGAGCCAACAGCGGCTTACTGGCGAGGGATGTGCAAAGGGATGAATCGAAAATGCTGCACAATGCCCGGCACCTCAGTTAGGGAGCCGGAGTTCTGCAACAGCTACAATTAGGAAAAACAACCGAGGCTGCTGGTTAGGGCTACTTCTGGCTTTAGCTTGGCCATAGTGTTTTCAGCGCGCGGCACTCCTTCTAACTGCTCACAAATGGCGGTGGCCCGGGCAGGCACGAAGTGCAGGCGGTGATGACGGCCACTTTTCCAGCTAGTTTCTGCATGGGTGATGGAAAGGAGCGCCGCGAATAAGAGGCTAACCAACCGGCTGACTCGTTACTTTAGGCAACCCGAACTGCGTGGCCACGCCTTGGCGAAAGGCTTCGGGGCCAGCGGCCAGCCGCTGGTCGTAGGCGGCCACGGCGTCGGGCCCGGCGGGGGTAGCGTAGCAGGTCTTGCGGATCGGTCGCCGCCTGGTACACCACTTCAGCAATAGTCGCGGCGGGGGGCGAATTGCACGCCTTCCTGCGCAGCCATCAACTGCTGCAATAGGCCGGCGTAGGCGGCGTGCTCCGCCAGCTGGAGTGAGCGGCCGGTAAAATCGGTGGCGGTGCCACCGGGCGAAATTGTTTTGATGCTGATATTATGCAGCGCCAGTTCGAACGACATGCTTTCGCTCCAGCCTTCCACGGCCCACTTGGCGGCGTGATAAATCGAGCACAGAGGAAAGGTCATAAAGCCTCCCATGGACGTGGTGCTGAGAATGCGGCCAGACCTGTTGGCCCGCAGATGGGGTAGGAAGGCCTTGGTAACCCGAATGACCCCCAACAAGTTGGTGTTGAGAAGCTGCGTAAGTTGCTCGTCGGACGTAGCTTCGAGTGCCCCGATAAGGCCGTAGCCCGCGTTGTTGAACACCACGTCGACGGGGTGCAGGTCAATGGCGCGCTGCACGGTCTGCGCCACCTGGGCCGGGTCGGTCACGTCCAGCGGCAGCAGGTGGATGCCCGGCAACTGCGGTAGTTCAGTTTCGTGTTCGGGGTAACGCATGGTGGCAATGACGTTCCAGCCTCTTGCGGCAAACAGTTTGGCCGTAGCTTTCCCTAGACCCGACGAAGCGCCGGTAATGAAGATGGTGGGCATAGTAAAGAAAAAAGGTAATGGTATCGGAGAGAAACTGATGGAACTGCTCGGGCTCGCGGGGCTTCGTCGGGCACGCTGGATGCCAGTTGGCCAACCAACTGCCTGCAAGCGAGAAGTAGATTAGGCGTTTAATCCCTGCTTCGTGGCACCCGGCGCCGGGGCGCTGGGATACCGCTTGCAGTAGTCTATAAGCCCCCGAGCTGCTGGTGCAGCTACTGGCTGCACCAGGGCGGAATGCCCGGCTAGTGTTGCTCCTACTCCCGCCCGAGGAAGGGATGGTAGAGCCATAGGGCCGCTACTAGCAGTACTGCTTCCAGCACAATGGTGCCCAGGACCGAGCTGGGTACTGGCCTATTCAGCAGGCTGGCACTTATCCTGTATAGCAGGATGGGGGCATAAAAACCCGCCGAGATGAGCAGCCCCAGCCGGAAATAGGCCGGATTACTCGCCAGCAAGAAGAAGAGGACCACCAGCCCCAATTGAAGGCCGCCATAAACGGCTAGATATCCGCGCGTCCCTGGTCGGAGAGTATGAGGAAGCCCAAGCCCGTGGCAGTGCTTCGCGGGGCCCAGGTGGACCGCACGGCAATACTGAAAAACAGCAGCGAGTTGAGGTAAAGGTAAACTTGTGCCATACGTAGGCCAGCCGGGGTTAGGGCCGCGTACTGGTTGAGGTACTGAAAAAAGGTGCCTTGAGGTACTAGCAGGCAGGGCACCGCACGATGGGCCAAGCCATTACGACTGGCCGAGCCCAGCGAGCCGGGGCGTCGATTCGACCGTCCATGTGTTGCGGCTCAGGGGGCCAGGGGCGCCACGTATACGCTGGACGGCGGGCGGCTAAACAGCTGCTTGAAGGCATAGGAGAAGTGGGCCAAGCTTTCAAAACCAACTTCGTGGTACACATCAGAGGGACGCCTGTGCTCCTCTTGGAGCAGGTAATGGGCTTCGGCCAGTCGCTGCTGGTAGAGCCAACGGGCGGGCGAGGTGCGAAAGATGCGGTGGAAATCCCCCTTAAAGCTCGCCAGACTCCGCCCGGTGAGGGAAGCCAGTTGCTGCAGGTCCACGTTGAAGCGGAAATGCTGCCGCATAAAGGTTTCTAAGTCAATTTTGCCCGGCGGTGCGAAATGGAACAGCACCGATTGTAGCACTGGCTGGGCCTGGAGCAGCAACGCCAAGGCTTCCTGCTGCTTCTGCTGGGCCAGTGGCGCGGGCAACACCTGCTCGAAATACGGCAGCAGTGATTCGCCGAAGCGCTGGAGCGACGTTGTCATGGCTAGGGCCAACACGGCGGGGATGCCCGCCGATGGGAGCTCGGCAGCGCTATCAACCGGCGGGCTGACCGCGAGCAGCATGGGTGTATCTAATATGACTGTGATAGCTCGGAAAGGCCCATTTTCGGCCGGGTGCCTGGTGAATTTGACTAGAAAGTTTTTGCGGGTAAAGAGCAGACTGCCCGCTTCGAATACGCGAGTTTGCTCCGCCTCCTTTACCCTCAAGCTGCCCGCCAGCAGATAGGTCAGGCCGTGCATAGGCACGCAAAGGTCAGTTTCTACATGGCGGGTCGCATAGTGCGAGTAGATAATGCCCGGCGAAATAAGGGGGAGCAAGGGCTCCGGTTTCATGTGTTTTTCTGGCTACAATTGCTAGAACAAAGATTGGAGTTGGCGAACACAGAGTGTTTGCGTAGAAAGCTCAACTTTCCGTTCGCTGCTCCCCGAGTGACTTATTCTGGTAGCAGCCACCTAAGATGTTACTGAAGACTGCCCGCTGCCTATATGAACCGATTTGACCGCATTGTTGCCATCCTCATGCAGCTGCAAACCCGGCGGGTGGTGAGCGGCCCCTCGCTAGCCGCGCAGTTCGAGGTGAGCGTGCGCACCATTTACCGCGACATCCGCACACTAGAGTTGGCGGGCGTTCCGCTCTTTGGCGAGCCGAAGGTAGGCTATTCCTTGGCCGAGGGCTACCGCTTGCCCCCAGTCATGTTCACCCGCGAGGAGGCCGCCGCCCTGCTTACAGCCGAGAAGCTGGCTGCTCACCTCACCGACGCGCCCACCGCCAAACTGAGCGGGGCCGCTATGGACAAGCTACGGGCCGTGCTGCGGCGCACCGACCGCGACTACCTTAACTCCCTCACGCCGCACATCCAAGTCGTGCGGCACACCGGGCAGCCCGCCGAATCTAGTACCTACCAGCAGCTGGTGGCGGCCGTGGCGACGCAGCAGGTGGTTCATATCCACTACCAGGCGCTGGCCACCGAGCCGGCCACGCCTCGAGTCATCGAACCCATCGGGCTCTACCTCACCCAGTACTGGCACGTAGTGGGGTATTGCCGGCTGCGGCAGGCCTTCCGCAATTTCCGCCTTGACCGCATTCAGCGGCTCACGCTCGGCACCGAGTTCTTCGCCCCGCGGCCCGAAACCTTACAGCAGTACTGGGCCGAACGGGCCAGCCAGTGGCAGCGGGAAAAGGTGGTGGTGCGCTTGCAGCTAAGCGACACGCCTATGAACCTGACGCAGCGCCTGCACGATACCAAGCGCCAGTACGGCTGGGCCCACGAGCAGCAGTTGCCCGATGGGAGCGTGGAAATGACCCTGTACCTGGGCTCGTTGCCCTACCTGGCCGCCTGGCTGCTGCCCTACGGCAAAGCGGTGACGGTAGTAGAGCCGCCTGCGCTGAGCCTGCACCTGCGTGAGCTGGCGCAGCAGGTGCAAAACTTTTTTTGTGGGCCGTCTGCTATGCTGACATAGGGCTGTCAGGAGGCAGCGGGACTTTTGGGGAGTCAAACGACAACCATCTTTTTCCTCCTTATCCGCCGCAGTCATGCAAAAGCGAACTATTGACCCTGGCCTTGGGGCCTCCACTCCAACTCGGTGCAAGCCGTTGAAATCAAGCAGCCCGAAGGTACTCTTTACTGTTCGGGGCAGGTCGCCATCCACGCGGATGGTCAGCCCAGCACGGGCGATACGCGGGCCCAGTTTCAACTCATCCTCCAAAACCTGGAGCAGCTTATCCGCGAGTCGGGCTACGAATGCTCAGGCATCGTCCGGCTGAATATCTTCACCACGTCTGTCCAGGACTTCTTCACTACCTGCGTAGACCTTTACCAAGGTTGGATAGCGGAGCATGGCCTCAAGCAGGCTACCACCCTGGTGGAGGTGAAAGGCCTGTACGCCAACTTGACGGTAGAACTGGAGGCAACCGTGGTGAAATAAGCCCTACGCATCTTGGCAAAAAGGGTCTGGCAGCCGCCAGACCCTTTTTTATGCAACAGATTCTACCCGCTGGGTGACTGGTTTAGAAATTTCTCTACTTCTTTTTGCATCCTCTGGCCTATGCTGACAAAGGGCTGTCATAGCGCTGGTGGAATTTTGTATCGCAGCGCAGGAAGTGCGCCGGCTGATTTTCCTCTTTTCCCCTCTTTTTATGTTCAGTATCGTATCCGACATCCATTGGCTGAGTGTAGTGGCCGCTTTCGTTGCCTATTATATGCTGGGCGCTTTTTGGTACCTGATGCTGTTTCCGCAGACCTATAAAGTGTCGCTGGGCAAAGCCAATGAGGTACTTCAGAATAATTCGTCCCTGTTTATTGTGGGGCCGGCCGTGTGCGTGCTGGCGATTATTGTGGCTACCACCATCTTGTTCTACGCGCTGCACCTGACCTCCTACGGCGATGCGCTACAATTGGCGGCCCTGGTGGGCGTGGGGTATCTGGTGGCTAACACCACTAATATTGCCATCAACCCCAATATCCCCCGGCCCTTCCTCTACAGCGCCATTACCAGCAGCTATCATTTGGGCGGCATCACACTCACCTGTCTGATTTTGGCCGCTCTGAAATAAGCCCCTGTGTCCGGTGGGCTAGCACTGCATGGGGCACTACAGGGCGCAAGGTTTTCATGTGATTTCAATTCGACCATTATAAACGCTTCCCCGCGATGAATAAGCCGGAAGTACCCGTAGTGTGCCCTAGCAACCAGCAGCAGTGGCGGGAGTGGCTGCAGGCACATCACGACCAGGACCAAAGCGTCTGGCTGGTCTATTACAAAAAGACCTCCACCACGCCGACCCTGAGCTGGAGCGAAGCGGTGGATGAGGCCCTGTGCTTCGGGTGGATAGACAGCCAGGCCAAGCCGCTGGATGACGAAAAATACCAGCAGTTTTTCAGCCGTCGGAAGCCCAAAAGTGGCTGGTCAAAAGTCAACAAAGAGAAAGTAAAGCGGCTGATTGCCGAGGGAAAAATGATGCCGGCTGGTATTACCAGCATCGAAACTGCTCAGCAGAATGGCTCTTGGACGCTCCTCGACGAGGTAGAGGCGCTGCAGCTACCGGCCGATTTGAAGCAGGCCTTTGTGCTGCACCCGGAGGCCCGAACTTATTTCATGACACTATGCCGAACTGCTAAGCGCCAGGCGTTGCTGGCACTAGTGTTGGCGAAACGGCCCGCCACCCGTCAGCAACGCATCAGGGCTATTCTGGAATTAGCAAACCATGGAGTGAAACCAGCCTAGTTTTTCAGTGATAATCTGGTAAAAATAGCCTTGCTCAAAAATTGGGCTAAAAGAATAAACAGGCGGCCATTCGGTGTACGTACAAACGCTCGCTGGCTGTAGCTGCATGGGACCAGAAAGGTACAGTGGCTGTTGCAGAACTCTGTCGGGAGCCTGAAAAGCTGGCTGAGCGGCTGCTAAGCCGCTAAAAAGGCTTGGCATAAGGTCGTTGCAGGCACTCGCGAGTGTAATAGACTACTTTGTGGGGCTTTGTGGAGGGTTCTGCAACAGCCACTACACCTTCATGAGCCTTCTATTTAGGGACTTATAACCCGACGCTTTACCGGCAGTAAGTTCGGGGCCAATGAGGCCTGATAAGAGCAGCGTATCAGGCCTTATTGTGAGTGGTCAATGAGGCCTGCGGGGACCCCTGTTAACTGCGGTACCTCTTTTCTGCGCCGGGGGGTATACACCAGCCAGACGACCAAGCAGAGGCGGGGACGAATAGTCATAGGGACAATATACGATACCAACTCAGGCCATTCACTCTCCTGCGACTTTCCCACCACGCGCGCTTGGCGCGGCAATACGGGCGTCCGCGGTTTGTTTACCAAGCGCCTACTTATCCGATCGGCCGTTGGGCTAAGCGCTGGACCTGTTTATGGGTAAACTGACAGCCGCGGCGAGTCCGAAGCCCCAGGCTCTCTAGTTCCTGCGCGATCTGGTTGCATCAGAGCCCCTGCGCAAGCCCGGCCAGGACGTCTCGCGCGACGAGTTACTGGAGTTCTACGCAGGCAAGGTGGCCCCGTGGTGGGTGCCCAGCGCCATTGAGTTTGTAGAGCAACTGCCCCACCCGGCCACCGGCAAACTGCTCAAAACCCAGTTGCGCAAAGACTTCGCCGGCTACGAGTTCGAGCGGTAGCACCTGCCGTCGGTGGGAGCGAAGCGCAGCGACGCTTGCCCTTCGCGGCCCAATGCTCGCACTCGCTTCTGGCCACTGCCTAGTGGGAGAAGCCACCGGCGTGTGTCGCTTGACCTTTGTACCAAACTTTTAACCAAGGCCACTAGTGGCCCGCTTACATGATTGGGAGCGCTGAGGGGGGGCGCATTGTGGCTGACCTGGTTATCGAGCACAAAGGGTGGGTCCGGGCTCTCAAACTGGGGTACAGGCGAAGAAAATCCTTGATAAATGTCAATGGATAGGCGCTGCTGGGTCTACCAGATGCCGTTTGGACTACCAGGGATGGCCCTTGCCCAGCCGCTACTTTTTGGTCGGCAGGCTGCGTACCCGGCTCAACGTTTCCTTGGTAATGCCCAGGTACGAAGCGATAACGTGCTGTGGAAACCGCTGCAGAAACTCGGGGTAGGTATGCACCAGCTCGGCGTAGCGCTGCTCGGCCGAGAGGCTCAGCGCCGCGTTGACGCGGTGCTGCAAGGCAAAGGAGTGACGCTGATTGATTTGGTTGATCATTTCCCCAAAGGCGGGTAGCGTATCGAGCAAGTAGTGGTTGGTCTTGGGGATGGTCAGCAGGGTGGTGTCCTCCCAGGCGTCGATGTAGTAGCGCGAGGGCGTGAGCATGGTAAAGCTTTCCCGGTCGCCGGCCCACCAATTTTCGATGGAAAGCTGAAACACGTGCTCCGCGCCTTTGCCATCGACCGTGTATTGCCGCATGGCCCCGCTCACGACAAAGCCCATGTACTGACAGACTTCACCCGGCTGCAGAAAGTATTGCCTTTTCCGCAGTTTTCGCGGGGTGAAGGCCTCCTTAATCAGCTGCGTTTCCTGCTCGGTCAGGGGAGTAGAAGAAAGGCTGCGGACGTAGGCGAGTAGGGGTTCGTACATGGGACGTGAAAATAAACCAGTAGCGGCGGCCGCTGAAAACAACCATTGAAAAGGCTTGGAAGAGGAAACAGGAACGAAACCGGGTACCGCATGGCAAGTTAGGCAAAGGCCGCAACAGGGGCTCGGGAACCGTCTCGGCGTTGAACAATTTCGGGCACCTGGCGCGGTCGATGAGGCGTCAGGAGGCGTCTCTATCCTGTTCATTCGTTCACGCAAACCGCTTCTAAGAGCGGCCACAGGGTGGGAGGATGAGGCTTGGGCCGTTGATATTTATTAACGGTTTTTATTAGCATTTATCATCGATTCAGGGGGGCTCATCTGCCAATTTTGTCTGGCAATCAGGTCGGTACTACCGCCGGCCTGCTTCAGCAGCACAACGCATGAGCAAGCGCCTAATCGGTACTACCCGCGGCCAGCGCGCCGCCATCGGGCCGTTTACCATCCAGCGCCTCCTGGCCAACGAGCACGCCGCCGCCGTGGGGCCCTTTGTGTTTCTCGACTATGCCCTGCCCGTGGAGCACGCGCACGCGC
>NZ_JZIR02000110.1:0-3271 GCF_000961955.2 Hymenobacter sp. AT01-02 | reverse complement strand
TCCTCCGTAAGACGGACCTTCCTGCACCAACTCCTTCACAATGCGGCAGAAATTGGTGTTGTAAGGCGTCATGGCCATATCAATGCCCGCATCAATGCACCGGAAAGTGGCTTCTTTCTCGTTGGGCTCGGTTTTCTGCACCGTCACAAGGCGTAGAATGTCTTGCCAGTCGGTTACAGCCACGCCTTTAAAGCCCATTTGTGTGCGCAACAAGTCAGTTAGAATCCGTCGGGAGGAGTGCACCGGCTCGCCGTTAATCTCGCCGCTGTTCACCATCACCGACATCAAACCCGCGTCAATAGCCGCCTGAAACGAAGGCCGGAAAAACTCCTGCAAGCGCTGGTCCGGAATGAGCGCGTTGGTGCGGTCCCAGCCATTGCGCGGGTCCGAGTAGCCCAGAAAGTGCTTGCCGCAGCCAGCCACTTTGTAGGGCAGAATATCCTTATTGCTTTGCAGTTCTGTCACGTAGGCGGCACCTAGCTCCGCGGCCACCAGCGGGTCTTCGCCGTAGGTTTCGTAGAAGCGCGGCCAGTACACGTTCAAGCCCAGGTCGAGCACGGGCGCAAACACCCAAATGTGCCTAGGTCAGCAGATTCCATGACGGTGGCGCGGGCCTCCTGGCGGGCAAACTCGGGGTTGAAGGTAGCCCCTAGGTTGATGTTGTGCGGAAAAATGGCCGCCCCGCTCACGTAGCTCGCCCCGTGCATGTGGTCGATGCCGTAGATAATGGGGACGTGCAACCGCGACTCGCGCATGGCAATGCGCTGCAACGCCGTGAGCGTGCGCAGCCACTGCGCCGGCGGCACTGCCTCACCATTCAGGAAAGACCCCACCCCGTACTCGCGAATAAACGGCACCAGCTTGGCCGAGTCGAGGCTGACGTCCTTCTGCTCGCCGGTGTGGTTGATGGCGGCATTCGTAATCTGCGTCATCTGCCGATTTTCTCCTCCAGCGTCATCTCGCGCAGTAGCTTCGCCACACGAGGGCTCCACTGCGGGGCCGTAGGCGTGCCCGCCGCCGGAGTTAGCCACCGGCGTGCTGGCCGTGGCGGCCGAGGTAGGAAGGCCAGTGCGCTGGCAAGCCGCCAGCAAAGCCGCCGCCCCAACGAATGCCGGCGACGACGCAGTAGCGAAAGGAGTGTAATTTTTTGAGGTAAGAAGCAGCGAACTGGGAGGGCATCGGTAAGGGGTATGAAGAAGTAGTTGAGGCGGCCTAAGTAGGCCGCTAGGTGGTTTAGAAAGCGTCGGCCAGAGTTTTGATGGTAAGGGGTGCTTGCGTAGCTCGGCAAGCGAGGTGGTACCTTCGCTCTTGAACGTCAACGTTTTGGTTTGGCCGGGCAGCAGGTCGAAGTAGTTGTCGTCAAAAAAGCCGTCGTCCTGGCTCAGCGACAGCCACACTTCGCGGGCGAGGGCCTTGCTCTTGAGCGTCACCTGGTAGGTGCTGTCGGTGGTTTGCTGCCACGTGGCGCTGATATTGGCTTTGGGCAACGCCATTTCTTTGGGGAGGGCGAAGTAGTGCGTGTTGGTCGAGAGCGTCTTATTGCTGGCCGTCAACTCGCAGGTTAGCACCACGCGTTTGGGGTCGTGGCCTTTCAGCAGCTTGGCTTTTTGCACATCCAAGTACACTTGGCTGGTCAGCGGCGCCACTTGCACGGGGGTATCCTGCTTGTACAGCACCTTGCCACCAAGGTCGAGCAGGCGCACTTGCAGGGTAGCTGGCGTAGCGTTGTGCGGTCCGATACCACGTACACGCGCACGTTGTCGCCCTCTTCGTGGGGGCTCACTAGCACCGGCTCATAAAAACGCTTGGCGTAGTATTGCAGCGCCTTCCACCGCCCGTAGTAGTCGATACTCGACCACGAGGCCACGCCCCAGCAGTCATCGAGCTGCCAGTACATCGAGCCCATAGTGCGGGGGCGACTGCGACGCAAGTGTTCGGCGCTCAGCTTAATGGCTTGGGCTTGGAGTACTTGGCTCACGTACAGGAAGGAAGCGAAGTCTTTAGGTTCCTTGTAATCGCGCAGCAGGTACTCCTTCAGGCGCGGGTTGCCCACGGCGCTACGCTGGTGCTCCTTCATCACCGGGGAGGCAATGTCATGATCGGCGGGCACAGTGAACTGTTCCACCGATTTCAGCTCCGGGAACGACTGGAAACCGTATTCGCTCATAAAGCGCGGCACCTGCTTTTCGTAGTCCGAAATGGGGGCCGTGCCGCCCCATACGTCCCAGTAGTGCATGTCGCCATTGGTTTGCGAACCGGCCATGTCCTCAAAGTCGGCCGAGGGGCTCGACGACCAGTAAGGGCGGCTAGGGTCCTCCGTCTTCAGCACCGTCGGAATCAGGTCGCGGTAGAGCTTGAGGTAGTTGCTCCACACTTCCAGCTTGTGGTTGCCCATTTTTTCGGGCACGCCCCACTGCTGCCAGGCCACTTCGTTCTCGTTGTTGCCCACCCAAATGGCAATGCTCGGGTGGTCGCGCAGGCGGCGCACCTGGTAGGTGACTTCCTCGCGCACGTTGTTATTAAACGCGTCGTCGCCAGGGTAGAACGAGCAGGCAAACAGAAAATCCTGCCACACCAGCAAGCCCATTTCGTCGCAGGTGTCGTAGAAATACTGGTTTTCGTAGATGCCGCCGCCCCACACGCGCACCATGTTCATGTTGCAGTCTTTGGCAGCTTGCAACAGCTTATGGTAGCGCTGGTTGGTCACGCGCGTCTGGAAAATGTCAGCTGGAATCCAGTTCACGCCTTTGGCGAAAATCGGAATGCCATTCACCACAAACTCGAAGGATTTGCCGTAGGCGTCCTTCTCGCGGCGCAGCTCCACGGTGCGCAAGCCAATACGGGTGCCTGCATCATCGAGGGGTTTGCCGTTTTGCAGCAACTGCGCTTTGAAAGAATAAAGCGGCTGGGCGCCGTAGCCAGCTGGAAACCAGAGTTGCGGGTTAGGTAGGCGCAGGTCGGCCGTTACATCGTGGCGGTTGGGCTGCAAGGTGACGGCCTGTTCTACCCGGGGGCCAGGCTTGCCGTCGGGGCCAGTCGTTTCGACCACCAAGGTAGCCGGCCCGCTAGCGGCAGCGGCGCCCTCGTATGTCATAACCAAGTTAAGCTGCGCGGCCTGCGTACTCAGTTGGCGCTGCACTACGTGAAAATCGGTGATTTTGGCTGCGTCCCAGGCTTCGAGCTGCACTGGCTGCCAGATGCCGGAGGTAACAAACCTAGGCCCCCAGTCCCACCCGTAGTGGTAGGGGGCCTTGCGGGTGTAGGGGCTCAG